>SKRJ01000323.1 GCA_007118555.1 Anaerolineae bacterium
GGCATCGACCTCGCGTACCAGGTGCGATTTGCCCGGGCCACCGATGCTGGGGTTACAGGGCATCTGGGCCACCAGATCCAGGTTCATGGTGACCAGCAGGGTGCGCCGGCCCATGCGCGCTGCAGCCAGGGCCGCCTCGCAACCGGCATGGCCGGCGCCCACCACGATCACATCGTACGGCTGCTCCCTCACGGGCGCTCGTCTCCCAAGAGCACATGGGCGGCCAGACGATGGGCCTCGGCGCGGAAACGCCCCCACTCGGCCCACTCGGGCGGCAGGTCGCCCAGGGCCTCCGCCACGGCGGGCAGATCCTCTGCCGGCACCTCGCAAAAGCCGGTGATCTGCTCCTCGGTGTCGGTGTTGCCCAGGTCACCACCATCCTCGGAAAGCAGGAACAGGTAGGAGGTAAAGGGCGCGACGTCCTGCCCATGGACAAAACGCTGCCGCAGAACGCCGACAAAGCGCTCGACACAGAGCTGCAGGCCTGTCTCCTCATGGCCCTCGCGCAGCGCCGCCTCGACCAGATCCTCGCCCGGCGTCACGCCCCCCGAGAGCAGGCGATAGGTGCCTGGCGGGTAGAATGCCTTGGTATGGAGCAGGTAACGGCCATTACGCCGGCGCACCAGCAGCACCACCTCGGCGGTGCGGCGGTCCTCCAGGTTCTGTCGTTCCATAAAGGTCTCGGCGCTGACAGAGTAGGTCCGTTCCCACATCACCGGCTCGCCATAGCGCTCGGCGGCTTTTGCCACGCCCTGAACGCCGCTTTTCTGTTGGGTCACGGCTGCATGTTTCCTTTCCTGGCGCACGCCATCCTGGCGCACGCCATCCTGGCGCACGCCATCCTGGCGCACGCCATCCTGGCGCACGCCATCCTGGCACAAGATTATAGCATGGCGAGGGATGCGCACCGAATGCGAGGGGGCAGCGCACAAAAAACGAGCCCCGTGGGGCTCGCCTCGGCGGACGCTGCAAGAGGGCACGCTACTCTTTGGAGTGCACCAGGGCCCGAAAGGCGTCCAGCTCGTCGGTGATGTCAAAGCTGGCCCATTGGCCCTCGGTATCGCCCACGTTAAAGATGGCAAACCCCAGCACATAGGGGTCGCAGCGTAGCTCGTCATCGTACCAGGAGATCTCGGCCAGGTACGAGTTGAGATCTTGTATAGTCAACTCGGGGGCGAGGGTGCCGTCGAAATCCCGCCAGCCGCCCAACGAGGGGTCCTGATCGCGAAGCACGCCACCGTCGATGCCCGCCTCGGTGATCACCAGCGGCACGACCAGGTTGGCGGGCCCCAGGACGTTCTCATACCAGTAGCGGTAGCGCAGGGTCAGAGCGCCAAACCCCTCCTCGAGCTCCATGCCGGGGATGCCGGCGCCAATCCCATGCAGCATGGTAGGCGCCGAGTACTCGTGTAGGGCAAACAGACCGCCGTACTCTTGGGCAGCGGCCAGGGCCGGCACAAAGGCCATGAACTGGTCCGCCTCGGGCGTGCCGGTGGAAAAGTTGCCCACCGCGACCTTGAGCCCCAGATCGTGCATCAGGCGAGTCCGCTCGACCTCAAAGGCGGCGTACCACTCCATCTGCCACATATGCCGGATCACGGGCTCGTTCCAGCCCAGCCAATAGTCCACCCCCGGATTGGCCAGATAGCGGCCCGCATATGATACGACAAACTGCTGCGCGCGTTGTTTGGGATCGCCGGTAAAAGTCTGGCCCTTTTCCTCAAAGCGGCCGAGGGTGATGGTGTTGGGCGAGACCTCTTTGACATCCGCCAGCCAGCCCAGGTCGCCCACAGCCACAATGATCGAGGGCTGTGTCTGCTCCACAAAAGCCATGATGCCCGGCGAAGCGTTGCGGGTTACATGCAGGCCCAGCTTGCTGCGCCCCACAGGCTCTCCGAGGGAGAGGGGCAGGGCGGCCGAGACCTGCACGTCTGCATGGACGGCCATGTCCTCGCTGAGGGGGATATACCAGAGAGAGGTGCTGCCCAGGCCGGTGCAATCCATAAGAAAACTGCTCCAGCCACCCGACCAGTTGAGCTCGATCTGGTGGCACGCCTCGCCGACGGACAGGGCCTCGATCTCATCCGGGCCATATCGGATGACGGTGGAGGCGGCCTCTCCGGGTTCGAGACGCTCGATCTCCCAGACATGGGCAAGCTCATCGTCCGAATCCGGGCCAAAATAGCGATCCAGCAGATGGATGTCCGACAGGGGCCAGGGGCTCAGATTGGAGAGGGTAAGGACATAGTCGAGCTCTGATCCCGCCAGAAAGGTCGTCTGGAGGAACAGGGTGTCCGCAGGCTTTTCGTCGTCCAGGGGACTGGAGAAAACGATCTGGGCATCCACCACGGCCACGTCGGCGCCCCGCGCAAACATCGTGGGAACCGATGCGAGAAGAATGCCGACAACCAGCATTGTCAGACGCACGAGACGAGGCATTGTTGCTGCAAAGGCTCTCACAATGTCCCTCACGGTGTGGACGCGGTACCGCCGCAAATGGCACATCTGCAAAGCCATTATATGCGATTGCCATCCGGCCCGCAAGCGAGATCCTGCGGATATGCCTGCCGACCAGGGGGCCTGGCGTAAATATCCCATGAGGGCGGCCCTTCTGGCACGAGCTAAAAAGCCAAGTCCGGTTACAGCACCTGAGCCCGCAACTCTCGGTTCTGGCGGTGCGCAGGAGCCCTCGCATTTCACGCATTCCTGGGCAAGGCGACGGCACAGACCTTTGACCCTGCTTGGGGTTGTTGGTAGAATGAACCTACATAAAAGCACCCGAAACGGGGGAATGATCCATGGCCAAACTACCTGATGGCACACCTCTACCTGGGCGCCTTATCGTTGTAGAAGGGATTGACGGCTCGGGCAAGAGCACACAACTGGACCTGTTACACAAATGGCTCACTTCGTTGGATTACGCGGTTGCCTTTAGCGAGTGGAACTCGTCGCCTGTGGTGCGCAAGACCACCAAGCGCGGCAAAAAGAAGCAGTTGCTGACCCCGGTCAGCTTTTGCCTCATCCATGCCGTGGATTTCGCGCACCGCTATCAGCAGCAGATCATCCCCGCTCTCAAGGCCGGCGCCACCGTCCTGGCGGACCGCTATGTGTACACGGCCTTTTCGCGCGATGCGGCACGAGGCGTCAACCCGCAGTGGGTGCGCGACATCTACTCGTTCGCCGCGACGCCCACGGTGGCCCTCTACTTTCGGGTGCCCCTCGAAGAGTCGCTACGCCGCATCATGACCGGTCGCCCGACCCTCAAGTATTATGAGGCCGGGCTCGATCTCGGCCTGTCCGAAGACCCGCACGAGAGCTATCGCATGTTTCAGGGGCGCATCCTGCGCGAGTACGAGGGCATGATACCCGAGTTTGACCTGACCGTTGTGGATGCAAGCCTCCCGCTGGTCAACCAGCAAGAGATCGTGCGACAGGCCATTGAGCCCCATCTCGAAGGCGCCCTCAAGGCCGAGTCCAACCCCTGGCGCCGAGTGCTGGCCGCAGAGGGGCTCTCGGGCCGTTACCTGGATAGCCTCGTACAGAGCGGAGGATAGTCCCCATGAGTGATGTCAAGTTCTACGGTCACGGGCTGCCAGGGGAAGAGGATCTCAAGTACAACGGCAAGCTCATCGTCTTGGAGGGGCCTGACGGTATCGGTCGCTCTACCCAGATTGCTCTGTTGCGTGAGTGGCTCGAGGCCAGCGGCTATGCCGTATATGCCAGTGGTTTCAAGCGCTCGGAGTTGGCCAGCCGCGGGATCGAGGCGGCCAAGCAGGGGCACACCCTGGGGAATCTGACCATGGCCCTCTTTTACGCCACCGATTTCGCCGATCGCTTGGAGCGAGAGATCATCCCGGCGCTACAGGCAGGCTTTATCGTGCTCACCGACCGCTATGTCTATTCCCTCATGGCCCGTTCGATGGTACGGGGTGTTGACAAGACCTGGCTGCAATCGTTGCTGGGGGTTGCCCTGGTGCCTGACGCGGTCCTCTATCTGCGGGCTTCTGTAGAGAGCCTTGTGCCTCGACTGCTGGCTTCGCGGGGCTTTGACTACTGGGAGTCGGGGATGGACTATTTGGGCTACTCGGACTATTACGAGAGTTACCTGGATCATCAGACCCGGATGCTCATGACATTGGATGATCTGGCAAAAGAGTACGAGTTTCAAGTCATCGATGCCGAGCGCTCCATCGAGGTAGTCTTTGGCGATCTATGCGAAGCGATCCAGTGCCTGGTCCAGGATCTCAAGCCCGGCGCGACACCGTCAGACTGTTAGCGTGCCGCGACACGAGTCCCACACCGAACCATGCCCCTTGCCGCTCTAGCGGGGCAAGAGCAGGCGGCCCAGCAGCGGCTTGGACAGAGCGATGGCGTCGTGTGGGCACAGTTCGTGGCAGCAATAGCAGCGGACGCAGGTCTTGGCATCCATGATGGCGCGGCCATCGATGATCTCGATGGCATCCACGGGGCAGTGTGTGACGCAAAAGCCACAGGCAATACAACTCTCTGTTGCGTGGGGGCGCGCTTCGAGCTGGCGCCAGGCCCAGCCACTGGCCAAGAGCCGCATCGCTTTGACGCCTCGCGAGTCGTTCTCCTCCCCATTGGGCGATGGCGATAGCCAGCGGACCAACAGGCGCACCGGCCCGGGGAACAGGCCGGGATCGATGGGCGCCTCGATGCCGCCCCGGTAATCGTGAACCACCAGGTCGGCGAGTAGCTCCCCCACGATCTCGATGTCCTCGACGCGGCCGGTGGTCATTTCACGGCCCACAGCCAGGCGCGTGGTGAGCACATCCTGCGGATTGACGCCCACCAGCGCCGCGCTTACCGTGTCCACGGCCAGGCAATCGGCCCCGGCCACGATGGCCCCAATCTCACGGGGATCGCCGCCCGAGGGACCCTCGCCCTCCATGCCGACCACAGCATCCATCAGGGTGAGGGTGGGGCGCGCAAAGGTGAAAATGTCCAGCATCGCCTCACCGAACATCTCCCGATCCACCAGCTTGGCGTGATAGCTGATCTTGAGCGAGCCGGGCACCA
>SKRJ01000397.1 GCA_007118555.1 Anaerolineae bacterium
GCCCTGGTCGACATAACGTTGTAGATAGCTGGCATCGAGACCGACAGCCTCCAGCGCCTCGGCCACGCCCTCTGGCGTAGACTCGGGCTGCCCCAGGGTCAGATAGCGCTCGACGGTGAGTCCCTCGAAACGTGCGGGCTCCTGCCAGGCCAGGGTGATCCCGAGCTTGCCGCGCTCGTTGATGGGCAGGTCGGTAATGTCCCGGTCTTCAAAGAGGATCGTCCCCCTCTGAGGCGTATAGCCCCCGGCGCCCATCAGCACATAGGCGAGGGTGCTCTTGCCAGAGCCGTTCAGGCCCAGCACCACATGTACGCTGCCCGGCGCGATGTTCAGATGGACGCCCCGCAGGATCTCGTGCCCTTCGCGAGACACCCACAGATCGCGCACCCGTAGCAGGGTCCCGTTCTCGGTATGTGTCATTGCCCCCCGATTCATCTACCGCTGTCAGGCCCAGCGGGCGCGCCCGCACGCGACCTGATGCCATTGCCTACAGCCACTATTACCAGTATAGAGTGACCCAAGACTAAGGTCAAGAACCAGTAACCGCTGGCGGGCTGACGTCTGAGGCAGTCTGCAATCAAGTCGTCTGCCGCTTGCGTCCGCCGCTCCCCTCGCATACACTGGGGCTATCATCAGCAAAGGAGCGCACCATGTCCCAAGGACTCTTGCAGACCCATCTGGTCACCCAGGTTGCTATCGTGACCGACGACATCGAGAGCGCCGCGGCCCGCTGGGCCGAGCTGCTGGGTGTCGAGGTGCCCACAGCGCGCTGGACCGATGGCCGCGAAATGGCCCACACCGAGTATCGCGGAGAGCCCACCGAGGGCCGCGCCCGCCTGGCCTTTTTCGATCTCGGGCCCCAGGTGCGCCTCGAGCTGATCGAGCCCGACGAGCACCCCAGCACCTGGCGCGAGTTCCTGGATGCCCATGGTCCCGGTCTGCATCATGTGGCCTTTCAGGTGCGCGATATGGATCAGGTGCTCGCCCGCCTGGACGCCCACGAGATGCCCCTGGTGCAAAAGGGAGACTATACCGGCGGGCGCTATGCCTATGTGGACGCCGAGGGTCCTCTGGGATGCATCCTGGAGCTGCTCGAGAACTTTTAGCGGGGGCCAGGATGCCGATATGCCGACGCCCCAGCAGGCGCTGCGCCTGGGCTCCCATTTTCGTCATATGAGCAAGGAGTGACCGATGCGAATCACCAAGGCGGTCATCACGGCGGCCGGTCGCCGCCAGCGCACCCTGCCTCTGCAATCGTTGATCGACTCGGACGGCGAGGAAAAGTCGGTGTTGACGATCCTGGTCGAGGAGGTGCTGCGCGCTGGCATCGAGCAGGTCTGCGTCGTCGTTGCGCCCGGCGACGAGCGTGCCTATGCCGAGGCGGTGGGCCCGTATGCCAGCCGGCTCACCTTTGTGCCCCAGGCCGAGCCCCTCGGCTATGGGCATGCCGTGTATTGCGCCCGCGACTTTTGTGGCGATGAGCCGTTCCTGCATCTGGTGAGCGACCACCTCTCGGTTTCCCATACCGAGGCCGGTTGCGCGCAGGATCTGGTGCGGGCCGCCGAACGCCACGCCTGCTCCATCTCGGCCGTGACGCCCTCACGCGAGAGCCTGCTGCCGTACTATGGGTGCATCGGCGGCAAGCGCATCTCGGGCAGCGACCGCCTCTACGCCATAGAGCGTGTGATGGAAAAGCCGACGCCCACCGAGGCCGAGCAGTGGCTGGTGATACCGGGGCTGCGGGCGGGCCACTACCTCTGCTTTTTCGGCATGCACGTGCTCACACCCATGGTGATGGAGCTGCTCGAGGCCCAGATCGACCAACGCCAGCCGGTGAGCCTGTCCGACGCACTGGACCAACTGGGGCGCCGCGCGCGCTACCTGGCGATCGAGAGCCAGGGGCGCCGCTATGACGTGGGCGTGCGCTATGGCATCCTCATGGCGCAGGTGGCGCTGGCGCTGGCGGGGCAGGACCGGGAGGTGGTGCTGAGCCAGCTCCTCGAGCTGCTGGCCCAGCGCGAGATGGATCGGGGCTGACGCCATGCCTACTCCATCCCTGCTCCAGATCATCACCTCTTCCGATCCGGCGGTGCGCGATCTTTCGCTGGAGGCAGCTAGCGGGCCGTACGACCTGGACGGTCTGCTGAACGAGTGTGCCGCTCTCGACACCTTTCGTCGCGACGCCCCCAACCTGTTCGAGCGTGTGCGAGCGATCACCTTTCTGTACGCCCTCTATCGCTTTCACCTGCCGCAGCGCCAGGCTTTGGCTGCTGCGGGGCATATCCCTTATGCCGCCTACACCCACCTGCTGGAGCGCCGCTTTGACGAGGCCATCGACGGCTTTTTGAGCGCCCAGGCCACCGATGGTCCTTCCGAGGCGCTGGCCAGCGCCCTGGCCCTGGCCTATCACCAGCTCGCCTTTCAAACCCTGGCCGACCAGGTGCGCCGCAGCGTACTGGCCTTTTCGGGCAACCGCTGGATGTTCCGCATGGGGCACCCGGCGGATCATCCGTTGCGGATGGTGCCCGCGCTAACGCGCCGCGACCCCGAGACGGGCCTCTATCCGCTGCTGACCGAGAGCACGCCGGTGCGCATGGATCTGACCCACAGCGGTTGGAGTGACATCTTTTTCCTCGGTATGGACTATCCCGAGGGGGCCCGGGTGCTGAATGTGTCCATCGATCTGGCGGTCCGGGGCCGCGATGCGGCGCCCCAACCGCCGGTGGCGGCCCATGTGCGGGTCATCGACGAGCCCATCCTCCGGCTGGTGAGCATCGACCTGGGGGCCGAGGCCGAGGTGCACAGCCTGGACGAGGTGTTTGATTTCGCGCGCGATTATCTGGGGCTGCTCAAGGCGGCGCTGATCGCGGCGGGCATCGTGCCGCCCGGCATCGAGGGGGCGCAGCAGCCTTTGTCGGACCTGTTGGCGCAGCTCATCGCGCCCGGGCGCGGCCTGGAGCTGGTCAGCCACGTGCGCGGCATCCCCAAGGGCTCGCGGCTGGCGGTATCAACGACGCTCCTGGCGGCCATGATCGCCGCCCTCATGCGGGCCACGGGCCAGATCGGCAGCCTCGAGGGCGCGCTCCAAGAGCACGAGCGCCGGCAGGTGGCGGCCCGCGCCATCCTCGGCGAGTGGCTGGGGGGCTCGGGCGGCGGCTGGCAGGATTCGGGTGGCGTCTGGCCCGGCATCAAGCTGATCCACGGCGTCGCGGCACAGCCCGGCGACCCCGAGCATGGGATCAGCCGCGGGCGCCTGCTTCCCGAGCACCGCATCCTGGGCCCAGACCTCGTCGATCCGGCCAAGCGCGCCGCGTTGCAGGACAGCCTGGTGCTCGTGCATGGCGGCATGGCCCAGAACGTAGGTCCCATCCTCGAGATGGTGACGGAAAAGTACCTGTTGCGCAGCCCGGCGGCGTGGGCGGCGCGACAGGAGGCGGGCATGATCCTGGATGACGTGCTGCGCCTGCTGCAGGATGGCTCGGTCGGCGACATCGCCGATGCCACCACGCGCAACTTTTTCGGCCCTCTTCAGACCATTATCCCCTGGGCCAGCAATCTGTACGTCGAGACCCTGATCGATCGGGCGCGGCGCGAGTTCCGCGACGCCTTTTGGGGGTTCTGGATGCTGGGGGGCATGTCCGGCGGCGGCATGGGCTTTATCGTGGCGCCCGAGGCCAAGGAGCACGCCCAAGAGTACCTGCTGCATGCCATGGCCGAGGAAAAGGCGCGCATGCAGTATGCCCTGCCTTTTGCCATGGAGCCGGTGGTGTACGATTTCGCCATCAACGAGCGGGGGAGCTGGGCGCAGTTCAAGAAGGGCGCCGAGGCCCTTTTGCCCTCAGAGTATTATACGCTCACGGTGCCCGATCTGCTTCGCCGCAGCCGCCACGAGCTCTCGACGAGCCGACGCGCCGAGCTGGACCTCTTTGCCAGGCTGTCCCGCACCGACCCTGCCCTGGGCGATGCGCTACAGACGTTGTTCGATGCGCTTTTGCCCCAGGCCGAAGAGGCCCGCGAGGGCGAGGCCGATCTGGCCGCATTGCTGCAACGGCACGGGTTCGATCGCGAGCAACACGAGCAGATTCGGCGCGAGCTGCGGGCTGGTCTGATCGGGCTGGCCCAGAACCGGCTGCCCGCGATCACCGATATTCGCGACGTGCGCCCCGAGGATGTGCACAAGCCGCCCCTGGGCGAGAGCAACGCCTATGCGCGGCGCGGCATGGAGGCGCTGCAGGGCGGCAAGGTGGCCGTGGTAACCCTCGCGGGCGGCCTGGGCAGCCGCTGGACCCAGGGGGCCGGCGTGGTCAAGGCTCTCAACCCCTTTGCGCGCCTGGCTGGACGCCAACGCTCCTTTCTAGAAGTGCATCTGGCCAAGTCCCAACGCACGGCGCGACAGGCGGGCGCCCTCGTGCCACACATCATCACCACCAGCTACCTGACCCACGAGCCGATCCGACAGCACCTGGAGAGAGAGCGCGACTATGGCTATGAGGGGCCTCTCTATCTGAGCCAGGGGCGCGCGGTGGGGCTGCGTCTGGTGCCCATGGCCCGCGACCTGCGTTTTGCCTGGGAGGAGCTGCCACAGCAGCTCTTGGATGAGCAGGCGCAAAAGGTGCGCGAGAGCCTGCATGCAGCGCTGATCGGGTGGGCCGAGGCCATGGGAGAGGGTACGGACTATACCGACAATGTACCCATGCAGTGCATGAACCCGGTGGGCCACTGGTATGAGGTGCCCAATCTGTTCCGCAGCGGCGTGCTGCAGACGCTGCTGGACGAACACCCCGGCGTCGAGTATCTGATGATGCACAACATCGACACCCTGGGGGCAAACCTCGACCCCGTTGTCATCGGCTATCTCCTGGAGCACAGCGCCCCCATGGCCGTAGAGGTTGTGCCCCGACGGGTGCAGGATCGCGGTGGTGGGTTGGCCCGCGTGGACGGTCGGCCCCGACTGATCGAGGGGCTCGCTATCCCGCGTGAGGAGGACGAGTTCAGGCTGACCTACTACAACTCGAACACCTTTTGGATGCGGATCGA
>SKRJ01000359.1 GCA_007118555.1 Anaerolineae bacterium
GATCTCCTGGGCAAAGAGCGACACGGCTCGAACCGTCTCTTCGGTGCCCACCAGAGCCACCTTGCGAATGCCGGCGGCCTTGGATTCGTAGCGGCCCATCAGCGACTCGAGGGGCACGTCCAACTCGCCAAAGCGCCCCACGGCCCCCATCCCCTCGGAGATGGCGTCCATCGAGTCGAGATAGATATCGCGCCGCATGCTCAGGTCCCGATCCTTGGCCTCCAACTCGCGTTCGTGCTCATGCTGCAGACGCAGACGCTGCGTGTTCGACCGGTTCGTGATCACAACGCCAATGACGGTGAACAGCGAACCGACCACAATACCCCAGAAGGTGGCGGGGACCGCGCGGATCATCATCGCAAGACTCATGCTGCTCTACTCCGTAATGCAGTGGCATTTCATATCCCGTGACGCTATAGCGGAGCTACCTCGGTCCTCGTTGAAACACGAATATGCTGTGTATACCCAGAATTCTATCTTTGCACCTGTCAACGGATACACTCCCTCCCTATCGATGCCATACTACCGGCTGCGCCAGATCCCCAGCGAAAACTCGTGGGGCGCTGCGCCAGCGGCAGGCCGCAGCCAGGGCTCTTGCGCCACGACCAGGCTCACGGCGCCATAGGTGCAAAGGGTGATGCGGCGGTGGGTCGCCTCGGCCTGCAGCCGCGCCAGCACGACCCGCAGGATGCCCCCCTTGAACGGCGTAAACAGATAATAGACCGTGCCACGCGAGAGATCGGCTTCTCGGGCATCGGCATGCAGGAAACGAACCTGCGTCAGGCCCAGGCTCTCGACCAGCCGCCGGGCATAGCCGCAATAGTCGGGTTGGATCTCGACGCCGCACGCGGGCACGCCTGCGAGCCAATGCACGATGACAGCTACGCGGCCCAGGCCGGACCCCAGGTCGTAGAAGCAGTCGCCAACCTCCAGGGGCACATGATCGACCAGGTCCAGCAGCACGCGCACCGGCGTGTCCTCCAGGTGCACGATATCGCGATGATGCACGGTCGCCAGGCCCTCAAAGCGCTCGAGTTGGAGCACGCCATCCACCAGCGCGTCGGCGGGCTCGTAATCCAGGTGCAGGTCGGCCGCATCGGCCTGGCCATAGGACGTATAGCGATCCAGCAACTCACGGATGGCATCGCCCGTGGCCCGGCCCGAGCGCAGCCAGGCGCGCACGCGCGCATAGTACTGCTGGTTGAGCGCCTCGAGCCGCGTGCGCAGCGCCGCAGCACGCGCCCCATACTCTTGGGTATCGCGGCCACCGGCCCGAAACACCTGATAGATAAAGGCCAGTTGCTCCATCGCCTCCAAGCGCTCCGCCAGGGCCTCCTCTTCGTCGAGTGCGGCATTGGCCTCGAGCGCCAGCAGGTCGGGAATGGCCTGATCATGGATCATGCTGCAACGGTTCCTCCCTACTCTGGTATCTAGTATAAGGACGAGCTTGCTGGCTGTCACATCACGGGTAGTCCGGTGGGATAGCGCCCCATTTCCTCTGCCAGCGACTGAATCTTACTGCGTGAGCCTGTCGGGATGCACATTCCTGTTGTATAATAGTCAAGCCTAGGGGACTCGAGCCGCGTCTGATGGAGCTGGCTGCCGCGGCGGACTGGGCTCACGGAACATGACGGAGGGTTTTGACGTCCTAGATAGGGGCATTGGCCATTGCACATGAGGAGGTACCCATGCCAGGTAACAAACGCCGATCCTTTCTGATTCTCTTGGCTGCGATCTTGATCTTGATGCTGACGGCAACCGTTGTGGCGCAAACCCCTACCCCGACACCGACGGCGACGCCTACGGTCGAGCCGCTCGACGAGGACGAGGCCACCCCGCCCACCCTCGAGGATCTGCTCGCACCGGAAGAGGAGGACGAAGAGGAGGTTGACGAGGAGGAGGTTGAGGTGGATGAGGTGGGCACGTTGGATCTGACCGTCTATGGCGAGAATCTGGGACTGGTGCGCGAGGTGCGCCGCTTTGACCTGGAAGAAGGCCTGAACGAGATCGCGTTCACCGATGTGGCCAGCCGCATCCGGCCCACCACGGTCCATGTGGTCTCGCTCACCGATCCGGACGAGACGCTGCTGCTGGAGCAGCACTTTGCCTATGACATTGTGAGTACGCGACAGCTCCTGCAGCGACACATCGACCTGCCCATCAGCCTGACCACGCGCGATGGCGAAACACACACGGGAACGCTCCTCTCTGGCGAAGAGGACATTATCCTGGGTACGGACGATGGCATCACCATCCTCCGCCTGGAGCATGTCCAACAGTTCACCTTCCCCGAGCTGCCCGACGGGCTGGTCACCCGGCCCACCCTGCAGTGGCTGCTGCAGACCGGCCTTGCCGGCCCGCATGATCTGCAGGTGGCCTATCTCACGGGAGGCATCAGCTGGCAGGCCGACTATATCGCCCTGCTGGGCTCTGACAACGACGAGCTCTCCCTGACGGGCTGGGTCAGCGTGGACAACCGCAGCGGCGCCACCTATGAGAACGCACGGCTCAAGCTGATCGCGGGCGATGTGGCCCAGGTTACCCCCGATATCGCGCCGGCCATGGCCGAGGATATGGTGATGCGCGCCGTACCAGAGGTCCAGGTGGAGCAGAGGGCGTTCTTTGACTTTCATCTGTACGAGGTCCCACGGCCTGTGACCATCGGCGACCGCCAGACCAAGCAGATCGAGTTTGCGCGGGCGCCCGAGGTCGATGTCGAGCGCGAGTACGTCGTCCAGTTCACACGGCCGATCTTTGTGCGCCTTGGCAGCGCCATCACCGATCCCAATCGGGTCACACGCGAGCCGATGAACGCCGAGATCCGCATCCTGGTGATGAACGACGAAGAGAGCGGCCTGGGCATGCCGTTGCCCCAGGGCATCGTGCGCGTCTATCAGGAGGATGTGGATGGCAGCGCCCAGTTCGTGGGCGAAGACCGCATCCGCCACACGCCGCGCGGCGAGGAGATCTCGCTGACGCTGGGGCGGGCCTTTGACATCTTGGCCGAGCGCACTCCCACCGCCTTTCGGCAGTTGGGCGAGCGCCAGATCGAGGAGACGATCCGGATCGACATTCGTAACCAGCAGGATGAGGCCGTGACGGTGCGCGTGATCGAGCACCTGTTCCGCGCCCACGACGCCGACGTGATCGAGACCAGCATGGAGTTTGAGGAGATCGATGCCAACACCATCGCTTTCGAGGTCGAGATCGACGCCGAAGGCACCGCGACGCTCGAGTACACGGTCGTGTATCGCTGGTAAGCGACCGGAACGACAGGGGATGCGGCCCGGGGTCGCATCCCCCATTTTCCTCTAGAGCATAAAGCCGCGCAGCACCGACCCACCGATAAACTCGCGCAGGAGCGAGTTTCCGGGTACAAGGCTGCTCTCACACGGTTTGAGCCACCGCAAAAAGCTGAGCAGCCGGCGCACTTCGACGGCCTCGGACGCATCAGGGGACACCTGTAAAAGCAGCGGCTCGACCAACGGCTTGAGGACAGACAGCTCATAGACCAGGGCCGAGTTGAACATGACGTCGGCGTTCTCCTGGTAGGGAAAGATGTTGCGTTCCTCACCCAGCCGCACATCCGGCCAGCGCCGGATGGTCTCGGCCACCGTGATGCCACGATAGCGCTGATCGCGCACCATCCGCCGCAGCAGACGGTTGTCGGTCGTGGGGATGCGGTTGTGGTGATCCAGGTTGAGCTGGGTCACCGCCGAGACATACACTCGATAGATGCTCTCCTCGGAGATCTGATAGACCAGCTCGGGGTTGAGACCATGAATCCCCTCGACGATCAGGATAGCTCCCTCGTCCAGTTCCACAGTAGGGCCAGGTATGCTCTTGCCCTGCATGAAATCATAGTGGGGGATTTGGACCCGCTGGCCGTCGAGAAGTGCCGCCAGTTGCTCGTTGAACAGCTCCAGGTTGACGGCCCGCAGCGACTCGAAATCCTTTCTGCCGCGCTCATCCAGGGGTGTCAGGTCACGATCGATGAAATAGTCATCCAGACCCAGAGCCAGAGGCCGATGGCCGCTGGCCATGAGCTGGATCGTCAGCCGCCGTGCAAAGGTCGTCTTGCCCGATGAGGATGGCCCGGCCACAAGCACCAGACGCGCCTGCTGCCGCGCCAGAATCGCCGCCGCGATCTCCGAGATGCGCTTTTCGTGGAGCGCCTCGGACACCAGCACCGCACGCTGGGCCTCGCCCTGCTCTATGGCGGCGTTCATCGAGCCGACATCCTCGATGCCCAGAATGCGCAACCAGCGGCCATACTCGCGGAACACCTCCATGAGCTTGGGATAGTGCCCATGCGATTCCAGCGGATAGGCGTGCCTGGGCACGTGGCTGCGCAGGATGAACCCCGGCAAATAATGCTCCAGCGAGAACCTCTCCAGGCGGCCCGTGCGGGGAAGCATGTGGCCATAGAAATAGTCGCACACGCCCCGCAACGTATAGACTGTGACCTCGCCATCCTCGCGACCTGTAAAGAGGCGCACCTTGTCGTCATAGCCCTGGGACGCAAACATCTCGATCGCCTCTTTTAGAGGCAAACGCTCCTTGTAGATCGGCTCGTCGGCAGAGATGATCTCGTGCATCCGCTGGGAGAGCGCCTCCATCTCGACCTCGGTAAACTCGGGACGACCGACCACCTGGCAAAAGAATGCGCCCAGGGTGACCGAGTGATCGATGAGGAGCCGCGCCTCGGGGAACAGCTCGCGGGCGGCCACGATCAGGACAAAGGTGATGGCCCGCTGGTAGATGCGCAGGCCATCGCTCGAGTAGGTGTCCACCGGCGTGACGTCGCAGTCGCGCATCACCGGGAACCCCAGCTCGCGGAACTGGCCATCCACCAGGGCCGCGGTCACGACGCTGTTATGCTCTGTCAGCGCCGCATCCACGAACTCGATCAGCGGCGTGCCCACCGGCCCCTCATAGATGCGTCCGTCATGGAACCGCACCTGTACGGTATCCCGGGGTTGCGCGGGCGCAATCCTGTCAGGCGCCGGCTGCAC
>SKRJ01000179.1 GCA_007118555.1 Anaerolineae bacterium
GAGAACAGCTTGGCGGGCAGGTCGATGTCGGCCATACCGTCGTCGCTGTCCACGCTAAACACTCGCGAGTGCTCGTAATCGCACAGCACCAGCGAGTCCACGACCATGGCGCGGTCAGTGTGCCAGATGGCGGGGATCGCCTTGGCCACGGGCGGATCATAGTCAAAGGAGGGGTCGCACACGTCGGGGTTGCCATAGACTCGCTGCGAGATGGCCCGCACCTGCTCCAGGGGAAAGGGTCCCTGGTTGGGCCCCGACTGCGGCAAATAGTGCTGGGCGTGCATCGTCCACTGATGGCTGCTGTCACTGGCCGGGTCGCGGGTGTCGACACACCATTGCAGCACCACCGGCAGCCACCAGGGCCAGTAGACCACGCCACCCGGCCCCCAGTTGCCACCCCAGTGCTCGGTCTGACCGGCCCGCCGGGGATAGATGCGATCCAGCAACGGCTCGCCCGTGCCATCGAACAGGCGCTTGGCGGCATGGCAGGCGCCCTCGGCCAGGGCGTCACCCAGCTCGCCCTCGCGCTGCGTGATGAGGCGCAGCAGTTCACGCACAAAATCGATCGAGTAGGGCGCCACGTCCCGCAGGTACTCGATGGGCTCGTCCGGCACGGGGATGGGCTGGTCGCCTACGGCGTCGATCAGCCCCGCCTGGCGGCACATCTGCAGCCAGGGGATGATCCCGTACGAGATCTCCCAGCCGTTGAGGCCGTAATCGGTGGTCAGCATGCGGGCGACGTTGTCGGTCTCGCGGGGGATGCCGTCAAAGCTCCAACACTGGCGGGCCGCGCTCAGCCCCCCCGCGGCCTCTACCGAGGGCCCGGCGATATAGATCGGGTGGGCGCAGGGCGTCATGCAAAAGCCACACTTGCGCATGCGGACGCCCTCGATGCCCCAGTTGCGGACGCCGTGGCTATAGGGCCCCTGACCCTCGCGGCTGGCATGCAGGCACAGATCCAGCATGCGCTCGGGCTGGGCCACGGCAACGCCGCCGGTGCCCCGCACCGCGATGGCCTTGAGCCGCTTGGAGCCCATCACGCCGCCATAGCCGCCCTGCCCCGCCGCGTTGCCCGTCTCGGTCTGGATGACCGCGATGCGTGAGAGGGCCTCGCCCGCCGGCCCGCAAGAGACGATGCGGGTGCGCGGGCCGTGGCGGGCGCGCAGCGTGCGGGTCACGGCATAGTTACCGGCGCCCCACAGATCGCCGGCCGATCGTATCTCGACCCGCTCGTTTTCGATCCAAAGGTAGACCGGCTCGGAAGCCTGCCCCGTCACGACGATACCGTCATACCCGGCATACTTGAGCTCGGCGCCCCAGTGCCCGCCCATCCCCGAACGCGAAAACACCGGCGGCCGCTGCTGCGGCGCGATACCCGCCACCTCGACGCGGCTGGCGCCCGAGGCCAGTGTCCCCGTCAGCGGCCCCGTCATGATCATCAGCAGGTTATCGGGATCAAAGGGCCCCGTGCCGGGCGGCAGGTGCTCCCAGGCCAGGCGTGCCGCCACGCCCAGCCCGCCCACATACTCGGGGACATACGCCAGGGTATCCAGCGTCTTTACCGTGCCCTCGGTCAGATCCACCCACAGGGTGCGCCCCGTCCAGCCGTAGCTACGCCCCATGACCTTTGCCTCTCTTGATCGCATGCACACAACTGCCTGTACTGTATCCCGAGCGCCAGGGCAGGTCAAGGGGATGCCGCAAACCACAGGGGCTTATTGGGTGGGAGGCCACACCACCTCGGCGCTGCGCCCATTGACGCTCACGGCATAGGTGCCCGCCGGCAGCTCGACGGCGTTGATGGGAAATGCCATGCGAAAGGGCACCCCCACGAAATCGGGCGGGCAGTTGGGATCCTCGGCGGTAGCCAACAACTCGATGGTGACGGTGTCGCCGTCGAGCTGCTGGGTGATCCGCGCCAACTGGGCGCACAGATCGGGCCAGGTCCCCGCCACCAGGATCTCGACGGGGATCGGCGAGCCGACGCCGATCTCGACCTGCACATCCTCCACGAGGATGGGGCGCAGGTCGGCGTCGTTCGCCGCCTGCGCTGGGGGTTGGGCGCATCCCGCCAGCGCGAGGGCCAATATCGCCACTAGACAGATGTATATGGTACGCATTTTGCGGTACCTCCATAACACGCTGGCGCCGCACGTAGCAGGGCCGCCAGCAAGGTGTGAATCGCTACTATCACGATAGGGCCAGGAGCGTGGAATGTCAATGGGCAATGTGAACGCAGCGGTACCCTTGACGCCGTGCGGTCGTCCCTCTATGGTAAAGACACGTTTTTGTGACCCATACACAGACGGGAGGTACCCGATGGAGACCGACCCTCAGACAGAGCGTTCGCGCGGCTGCCTGAGCCGCATCGTGCGCATCGCTGGCGTCCTGCTGGCCGTCGCGGTTCTTGTGCTCCTCGGCCTGTTCATCAACCAGCGCCTGGCCCTGCGGCGCTTCTGGGATCGTCATCCGCCCCCCGGGGAGACCCTCCAGGTGAATGGCCACGCGATGCACCTGCACTGCATCGGCACAGGTTCGCCCACGGTGGTGATCGACGCGGGCAGCGGCTCGTTCTCTGTGGAATGGCTGGCCTCCCAAGAGAACCTCGCGGCCACGACGCGGGTCTGTGTGTATGATCGCGCCGGCTATGGCTGGAGCGACGCGGGCCCCGCGCCGCGCGACGGCGTCCGCGTCGCCAACGAGCTGCATACGCTGCTGCAAGCGGCGGGAGAGCCGGGCCCCTATGTCCTCGCCGGGCACTCGCTGGGCGGCGTTCATGCCCAGGTCTTTGCAGGGCGCTATCCGGACCAGACCGCGGGGCTGGTGCTGGTGGATGCGCCGTCCGAGTACGTCATGTCGCCCGAGTTCCGCGACATGACCCAGGGCACCCTGGGCACCTACCGGACGATTCGCTTTCTGGCGGGCTCGGGGATCCTGCGGGCGCTGGCGCCCCTGGGCGGCGACGACACCATGCCCGAGCAGGCCCAAAAGATGGACGCCGATGCCCGAGAGATCTATCTGCAGGCCATCCTCGACCCACAGCACTACTCGACCGGCATCGCCGAGATCGAGCATCTGGACGTGACGCTGCAACAGGCGGGTAACGCCATGGCGGGCGAGCAGCCCCTGGGCGACCGTCCTCTCATCGTGCTCACCGCCGGACGGCGGGCCGTTCCCGGCGATACGCCCTTTGACGTGGTCGAAGAGCCCGTCGACGAGGCCGAGATCGCGCGCCAGAGCGCCATGGCCGCCCTGTCGTCGCGCGGCGAGCAGCGCACCATCGCCGACAGTGGGCATCTGATCCACCTCGACGCGCCCGAGGCCGTGCTGCGCGCTGTGACGGACGTGGTCGAGATGGTACGGGAGTAGGTGGGGTAAAGCAGGTGTGGGACGGGCCGGAATGTGTCTCACTCGCAGAAGGCTGCTTCTACTAAGGGAGCCGTACGGTGCACCGTCAGTATTGATGTGGAATTCACGTCAGATTAAAGCTGACGCCTGGAATTTTCGGCAGCAAAACGAGTAAAATGGCACAGATCAACCCTACTATGGAGACGTGCTCTTGAGAATCACCAACAAGATATTCAACGATCTGGCCATATACATGGTTCTTCTGGGGATAGGCATCGGCCTAGCATTTCCGTTCTTTTGTCTTGCCCTGGGCGTGCCCAGTCAGGTCGCATTGACGCCCACCTTTTTTCTGTCCTGTATAGTAGCCGGGATCCTTCTCTCGTTCCTGAATATCACGTTGGCACGAAAGACCGTGGGCTCTCGGATCGGATTGGTGTCTGGGAAGATGAAGCAGATAGAAGGGCTCCTCAAGGACAAAAGGGACGGCATCAGCGAGGACGGGTGCGAATCAGAGGATTGTATGATCACTGTTGATTCGGAAGATGAGCTGGGAGAATGTGCGAGATCCTTCAACAGTCTGGTGATGACATTATCTGAGGTTCTCGAGCTAAACTCGGAGATACAGAGATTCTCAGAGATGCTCACTTCTCATCTGGAGATTGATGCTCTATCCCGTGAGGCGCTCAACCAGTTGATCCTGAACACGGGAGCGGTTGGTGGTGCGCTTCTCATCGAAAAGAGCGGGGAACTGGCGCTGAAGGCAGCTGTATCCATAAGGGAACCAGAGCTCTTGGAAGAGAATCGACGATTGCTGAGCATGATGAACAGTCACGACCGGCAGGTGATCAGGCTTCCTGCTGATGTGATCATGGATGCGGTTATTGCGGATTTCAGGCCACAGGAGTTGATCGTTGAGCCAATCACATACAAGAACTCACTCCTTGGAGTACTGATACTTGCCAATAACGAACCCTTTGGCGATCAAGTAGTATCAAAGCTGGATTTCTTCAACCGAGAGCTTTCCCTGGCGTTTCGAAACGCCATCACTCACGAGCAGATGAGACTTTTCGCCGCTGTAGATACGCTCACCGGTCTCTACAACCGAAGATTCGGTGTCCGCAGAGTCAACGAAGAGTTTGGCAGAGCAATCCGCTACAATATGCCTCTCTCGCTATTGATGTTTGATATCGACCACTTTAAGACGGTGAACGACACATATGGACACATGACGGGAGACAAGGTTCTGGCCAGTGTCGCCAGGGTTGCCTCAAGCTCGATCAGAGAGGGCGATGTGCTGTTGCGCTACGGGGGTGAAGAGTTTCTTTGCGCATTACCTGGAGCCAGTCTTTCTGATGCGACCATGATTGGTGAACGAATTCGGAACATGGTTATGGATAGCCATTTGGACTTCGCAGAGCAGGTAATCAGGGTTACCGTTAGCATTGGGGCAGTAGACTATCCGCGCGATTACATCAGCAGCAGCGACCAGATGATTAGCCTCGCCGACGAGGCAATGTACGCTGCAAAGAATGCCGGCAGGAATCGCGTGGTGGCAGGTTAGCACACATGACCCGTGCTTCTCCAGCTTGGCGCGTTGTGCCCATGCCCGGAGGTGCAAGGCATGGTTGTAGATGTCGCAAGGGATTCGGCGTGTCCGCAGGCTGC
>SKRJ01000225.1 GCA_007118555.1 Anaerolineae bacterium
ACCGAGCAGATGCTGGGCGCCGCTGTGGGGCGGCTGCGCGGCGCCGTGGCGGTGGCGCAGGTTGCCGTGGCTCAGGCGCGCGAGGCGAGGCTGCTGGCCCCGGAGCAGGAGGCGACCTTTGTGAGCCAGATGCTGGCCGACACGCTGGATGTCACGGTACAGCCAACCGTCGTCAGCGAGCTGCATTGGTCGGGCGGGGTGGCCCTGGGAGAGGCCTCGTTGACCGGTGCAACCGGCGCGCAACAGGCGTCGGCGGGGCAACTGGTCACCTGGGTGCAGATCACGCTCCTGGGCGCCGCCGAGGTGCTGGTGGGCGAACGCCTGATGGGAACCTGGAACAGACTGTTGATCACGCCCACGCGGCGCAACACGCTGCTGGCGGGCAAACTGTTTGCGCGGCTGCTCCTGGGCCTGGCACAGATGGCGCTGCTGATCCTGGGCGGCATCTACCTTTTTGGCGTGAACTGGGGCGACAGTTTGGCCGCGGTGGCGCTGGTGTCGGTGGCTTTTGCCGTGGCCATGGTGAGTCTGGGCATGGTGCTGGCGACTTTTATGCGGACGCGCAGCCAGGCCAATGCCACCGTGATCGGCCTCTCGATGGGCATGGCGGCCCTGGGCGGAGCCTGGTATCCCCTGGAGATCACGCCGCCCCTGTACCAGCAGATCGTCCAGATACTGCCCTCGACATGGGCCATGCGAGGCTACACGAACCTTCTGGTCCGCAACGCCGATGTGACCGGGGTGCTCCCCGAGGTGGGTGTGCTTCTGGGCTTTGCGCTCCTGTTTCTGGCCCTCGGGGCGCTGCGCTTTCGGCAGGTCGACTAGCGCCTACGAGTCGGGGTGCAGCCTGTTGGCGTCGCCCCTGCTGTTTCCATGTGCGCCTCCTGACATGGATTGCCAGTGCCCCTGCGCACCGTTCGCAGGTTCTACCTCTCGTTCCCGGAGAGCCGACATGCTAACCCTGTCCTTTATACGGGGAGGAGTCTATTGAGCTTTTTGCAGTAGATGGATGCTCGAACCTATCAGCAGGAATGCCTACGTTGGCGCGTGTTTTCAATGATGGTATACTGGCCGCGCCAAGGATGACGACCAATAGCGACAGAAACAAAGAGGTTTATGCTATGCCCAAGCCCGACGTTCTACTAGGAGAAGACAGTCGTACTGGTATGCTCCGAGGATTCGAGTCGGTGGGGCGCCTGATGGCGCTCACCCTGGGACCCATTGGGGGCAATATCGCCAACGAGAGGGATGGCACTCGCGAGATCGAGATCCTGCGCGACGCCGCCACAGCCGCCCGGCGTGTGATCGAGATTCCCAATGTGCGTGAGAATCCGGGCGCTATGCTCATGCGCCATATCGTGTGGAATGTTCGGGAGCAGGTGGGCGATGGCAGTGCCACGGCGGCGGTGATTGCCCACGCCCTGGCCAAAGAGATGCAGCGTGTCATTGCGGCCGGCGCCAACGCCATGATCGTCAAGCGGGGCGTCGAGCGGGGATTGCGGGCGGCCGTCAAGGCACTCGACGAGATGGCCATGCCCTTGGAGGGCGAGGAGAACATCGCGGCGGTGGCAACCGCGGCGGTGGGCGACGCCGAGATCGGCAAGGTGCTGGGAGAGATCTTTGACGTCCTCGGGCCCCACGCCAGCGTCGTGATCGTGCCCTATGTGGCCACCGATCACGATCGGGTGTATCGGGAGGGGGCGCGATTCCGGGGGGGCTATGTCTCCTCCTATCTCGTAAATGATGAAACCCGGCGCATGGCGGTTCTGGAGGATGTCCATATCGCTGTGGCCGACATGAACTTTGCAACCGCCGAGAGCGCCGCCAACCTCCTCGAGCAGGTGGTGGCCGCCGGCGGCAAGAACCTCTTTGTGATCTGCAAGCTCTGCTCTGACAAGGCCATCGGCGTATTCGCTGCCAACAACGATGGCAAAAAGATCTTTTCCTCGGCGGCCACCCTCAAGCCGATCGGCGATGCGCGGCGCGGCACCTTTGAGAACATCGCCATTCTGACCGGAGCCCAACCCCTGAACGACAAGATGGGTATGGCCCCGGAAGAGATCACGATCCACGATCTGGGCCACGCCGACAGGGTGGTGGTGGAAAAAGAGGCCTTTACCATCGTGGGAGGCAAGGGCGATCCTGGCGCCCGACAAAAGCGGATTCAGGAGCTGCGCGAACGGGTGCGCAAAGCGCACGACCCCGAGGAGCGTGATACGGCCCGAGAGCTGCTCACCAGCTTTTCCGAGGGGGTCGCCGAGCTGCGTATCGGCGCTCTCACCGGTCAGGAGCGCAAAGAGTTGACCGAGATCGCCGAGCAGGCCATCAAGACGGTGACGGCGGGCATGGAGAGCGGCGTTGTGCCGGGCGGCGGGGCAGCCTATCTGGCCTGCATCCCCGCTGTGAATGCGCTGGAGGCAACCGGGGACGAGGCCTTTGGCATCCAGATCGTGGCCCGCGTGCTCGAGGAGCCGCTCCGTCGTATAGCAGCCAACTCGGATGTGCATCCGCCCCTGGCCCTCGCCGAGGCGCAGGCGCGAGGCGTGGGCTATGGCCTGGATGCGCGTACGGGAGAAATCGTGAACATGCTGGAGGAGGGCATCGTAGATCCCGCCATTGTGGCGCGGCGGGCCCTCGAACATGGCGTCAGTGGCGCCCTCATGCTGCTTACCACAGACGCCCTGGTCATCCATCGCAAACCCAAGGAGAATGTAGAGCCATGAGTGTTACGGAACAAGCGTCTTCGGGCGATCGCTGGGAGTGCATAGGGCCCGTCGCCGGCGGGGGTACGGTGTTTAGCGTTGCGATCTCCTCTCGCGGGCAAGAGACCCTCTATTGGGCCGCCACGGGTTGCGGCGTGTTCATGTCGGACGACGAGGGCGAGACCTGGCAGCAGCGAATCAATGGATTGACGACGCCGCTGGTCAGCGCTATGGCCGCGGCCCCCAATGGGGCGCTTTTTGCAGGCTCGCTGAACGCCGAGCTGTTTCGCTCCATGGATTTTGGCAAGACGTGGCAACGGGGCACGCAGGGCTGGGATGCCGAAGGCACCGTTACCGCCATGGCAGTCTCGCCCAAGTACATGGAGGACGGTGTGGCCTATGCCGCTCTCGATGGCGGCGCGCTCATGGTCACGCGCAACTCGGGCCGGCATTGGGAAGACAGCAGCTTTGGCATGAACAGCATGACGGTCATCGCTGTGGCGGTGACGCCCAGTTGGGAGCAGTACGAGACCATGTTCGGCGCCACCGATCAGGGCGTATACATCTCGCGCAATGGCGGCCGCGCCTGGCGCGCCACGAACCTGATGCTGGACGAGCAGGTGGGCGTGATCATCGTGAGTCCCGACTATGCCAACGACGGGACCGTGTATGCGGGCACCGAGTCGGGCGCACTGTACATCTCGACGGATCAGGGGCGCAACTGGGAGCAGCTCCATGAAGAGATCGCCGACGGGCCGCTGAACTGCATGTGGGTGGCCCCCGATTTCGCCGAGAGCGGCCGTCTGGTGGCCGGCATCGGCAACGGCATCTATATCTCCTCGGACCGCGGCACCACCTGGAGCCTGGCGTACGAGATGCCTGGCGCGGTGCTCTCTCTGGCCGGAGACGGCGCCGTGGTGCTGGCCGGCATCCATGATGCGGGCGTCTACCGCTCGCTGGATAGTGGCGATACCTGGCAATCGGCTACGGGCAATCTGGCGGCCCGCGGCTTTGCGCGCCTGATGAATAGCGATGGCCTGCTCTGCACCATGGGGCCGCAGGAGGGCGTGTACTTTTCCGAGGACGCCGGAGATACCTGGCGCGCGATGGAGGGTCTGGAGATGTACCTGCCCCTGGCCGCCCTGTCGATGCCGGGGGATGGCCAGGTCTTCCTTTCCAGCCAGGAGTTGGGCATCCTGCGCGGGACGGCCTATGGCACGAACTGGCGCCTGCGCTATGAGAAGGAAGGCGTCTCTACCCTGTTGGTGCTGCCCAAAGAGAACCTGGGCTGGGCCGGCACGGTGGAGGGCGAGTTGCTCACCAGCCGTGATGGCGGCATGAGCTGGCAGCCCGTGGAGGACCCGCCCACAGAGGGGCAGGAGGTACTCACCATCGTGGCCTCGCCGAACTTTGCCGAGGACCGTACTCTTTACATGGGCACGGTGATCGAGGGCACGCGCTCCCAGCCGACGCGGGTGGCGCTATGGCGCTCGCGCAACAGGGGCCGCACCTGGCACCAACTGACCACGCAGCAGACCGACTCGCGCTGGGTGCACATCACCATGCCGGTGGGCGTCACTGACGGGGTGGCCGATCAGGCCGTCCTGGCCACGGGGCCCTATTGCCTGCGGCCGCTGCGCCGCGCCAAGGACGTCTGGATCAGCACGGCGGTGGATCCCAACGGCGCCAACGTGCTCAGCCTGGTGGCCATCGGCGAGATCGACAATGGCGCCCTGCTGTATGCGGCCACGGGCAATGGCGTCTACCGCTCCACCGATGGCGGACGCACGTGGCACGCCTTTGCCGAGGGCATGGAGGGCCAGAGCGTGATCGGCCTGACGCTCCTGGGCGAGGGCGATTCTCGCGCGCTATATGCCATGGGCCTGGGCGGGCTGGTCTGGAAGCGATCGATCGCGGAATAAGCACCGAAATAAAGGGCGGGGCGCTCGCAAAGAGCGCCCCGTTTCTGCTGCTAGGCGTCAAGGTCCGGGTTGCCGGGGCCAAAGTGGCGCAGCATGACCAGCGGCTCGGTCTGGCTCAGGTTGCGTACGCGCACGCCGGCGATGGCGGCCTCTTCGCTGACAAAGAACTCGTCGTTGGTGAGCTGGCCAAAACGGATCATGGCCGGGGTCTCGATGGCCCAGGGGCCCAGCTCGCCGTGGCCCTGTACCGCGATCAGCCCATAGCAGCCTGCATCGCGTAGGGTCGCCTCGCGTCCGGGGTAGATCGTCGTCTGCTTGGCGGAAAAGCTGGGGCTGCGATAGGCGATCCACTCGTCGCGGCAGCCCAGCTCCTCGGCCTC
>SKRJ01000318.1 GCA_007118555.1 Anaerolineae bacterium
TCGACGCTGGTAATCGTCATTTTGCCGCCTTTGCCTCTTTGCGCCGGCCACTGTTTCTGTTGCGTGTGGGATGCAGCACCCATTCTAGCGCCAATCGGTCTGCGTGCCAAGACCGAGCGCTCGGGGGGCGTGGTGCTGGCGTACATCTTCGCCTTGCTGGGCGATGTGCGCTGCCCACAGCGGCAGCATCGCCCCCACAACCAGACTTGATGGACCGCAGAAACCGTCACGCAACGCGCATGAATACCCTCTTGGTGCAAGGTGGCCACGTGTTTCTGCGGAACACCTGCCATGTTCACGAAATAAGGAGCGCCGCGCTCGGAATACCTTGCGCATGTCTGCAGCCGCGGTATAATGGGCCGCGTGCGCGATGCTCTTGCAGGATACAGGTTGCGGCGTGCAACCCTGCAGGCGCACGCCCGTATAGTAGCCGACAAGAGGGGAGACGAGCGCAAGCCATGACCGTCTGGCAAGCCGTGTCTGCATGGCAAGCTATGCCCAGCTGGGTCGTATTCCTGCTCAGTGGGGTCTGTCACCAGATCCCCGAGCACTCGTTTTGGATCGATGGGCAGGTGCTGCCGCTGTGCGCGCGCTGCACCGGCCAGTTCGGCGGAGCGTTGTTGGCCATCGTGGCCCTGGTCGTGGCCGGACGCTACCGTCGCAGTCTGTTCGCTCCCTGGTGGGCCCAGGGTGTGATGGCGGCTCTGGCGGCCTGGTGGGCGCTGGACGGGGTCAACTCGTTCCTGTACGGCCTGCTCGGGCGGCCCTGGCTCTATGAGCCGATGAACGGGCTGCGGTTGATCACCGGCCTGGGGCTGGGGCTGGTGGCAGGCGTAGAGCTACTGCCTGCCGTGGCGCTGAGCATCGTCCGACAGCCCGAGCGCCGCCCGATCATCGATCGGCCGATCGAGATCCTGGTGCTGCTGGGCGGTCTGATGTTGGCGGGCGCGATAGGGCTGTCGGGGCGCCTGCCCTATCTGCTGGCGGCGGCCTGGCCGGCCCTCGGCGTGGCGGCGCTCCTGGGCGGCGCCAATGGGCTGCTTCTGGTACTCGTGACCGGCGCCACGCCCGAGTCGCTCAGCCGGGGGCGCCTGGGCGCCTTTGCGCTGGGCGGGCTGGGGCTTGGCCTGCTCGAGGCGGGGGCGCTGGCGACGCTACGACGCCTGATTGGCGTATAGCGTCCCGTGGAAATCTGGTGAACGGAGCGCTTGTGCTCTTGTCACTGGCTTTGTATAATGTTTTTTAGGTAGCAGCGTTTCGCATCTGTGTATTTGGCTGGCGCAGGAACCGTCGGCCGCAAACGAGGAGGGCCCCATGGACATCGGCAGAGCATTCACCTTTGTGTTCGACGACGAGGACTGGATCAAAAAGATCCTGATCGGAGGTATCGTCACGCTCATCCCCATCGTCAATTTCATCGCCTTTGGTTATGGCGTGCGATTACTGCGCAATGTGTCGCGCGGCGAGGCCAAGCCACTGCCCGAGTGGGACGACTGGGGCGGCGACTTTGTCAGGGGAGCGCTGATCTTTGTCGCAGTGCTCGTCTACATGCTGCCTCTCATTGTGCTGAGTATCTTTGGGGCGATCGTCACGGCCATCGCCGCTGATGCCTTTGGCGATGTGGGTGGCGTCGCGGGACTGTGCCTGTTCGGGATCAACTGCCTGAGCGTTATCTGGGGTATTCTCGTAGCGCTCTGGATGCCGGCAGCCATCATCCGGTATGCACGGGAAGAGCAGTTCGGCGCCTTTTTCCAGTTCAGCGAGATCTGGGCCCTCATCAGCAACAATCTGGGTACCTATGGCATGGCCATCCTGGTCAGCATCATCGCAGGGATCGTCGGCGGTCTGGGCACCATCGCATGCGGTATCGGTGTCATCTTTACCACCTTTTACGGCAACATGGTCTCGATGCATGCCTATGGCCAGGTGGCCGCCGTAACAGGCCCGCCCACCACCATGGACACCTTTGCGACAGACCAAGAGGACGAGACCGAGGCCCCCTTCTAGGCCATCGGTTTGACGGGCGAAACAAGAGAGAGGGCTTGGCCCTCTCTCTTGTGTTGTGTCCCCAGGGTCACCGGTAGAGAGGCCGTCCGGCGCAGTCGGGCGCCTTTGCCCCCAATCTGGTAGCTGGGTGCGACCTTGTGACAGCTTTTGACAGTTTCCACGCGCTATACTATTAGCCAGATGCGGATGTAACACTCCAGGGAGAAGACAAGTGGCTTCTAGTTCACGTCTGCCAGGGTTCTTTCAGCTCCCCCCGCAGGAGCGCGCGCAGCGCGTGGCCGAGTTGGTCGGCCTGAACGATGAGGAGCGGGCACTGCTGGCCGGCGCCCACGATCAAGATCTGGCCCGCTCGGATCGCATGATCGAGAATGTGATCGGAACCTATGCACTGCCTCTGGCCGTAGCGACCAATATGCAGGTCAATGGCCGGGACGTGCTCGTTCCCATGGCCATCGAGGAGCCCTCCGTGGTGGCCGGCCTGAGCTATGCCGCCCGCATGGCGCGCGAGGGGGGCGGCTTTAACGCCATGACCGACGAGCCCCTGATGATCGGCCAGATCCAGGTGCTGAACGTACCCGATCTGCACGCCGCTCGCTTTCGCATCCTGGCCGCACGCCAGCGCCTGCTGGATCATGCCAACGCTCTGGACCCGGTCATTGTCTCGTTGGGTGGCGGCGCCCGTGATGTCGAGGTGCGTGTGTTCGAGGACGGATCTGTGCCGATGTTGGTGGTGCATCTGATCTATGATGCCCGCGATGCCATGGGCGCCAACACGATCAACACCGCCGTCGAGGCCCTCAGACCGCTGATCGTCGAGCTGACGGGCGGCCGGGTGGGGTTGCGTATTCTCACCAATCTGGCCGATCGCCGTCTGGCACGAGCGTCCTGCGTGGTGCCCAGAGAGACGTTGGCCCAGGAGGGGTGTAGTCCCGAAGAGGGCGTCACCCGTATCCTGGAGGCCCATGCCTTTGCCGTTGCCGACCCCTACCGGGCTGCCACCCACAACAAGGGCGTGATGAACGGCATCGACGCGGTGGCCATCGCCACCGGCAACGACTGGCGCGCCCTGGAGGCCGGCGTCCACGCCTATGCCGCGCGTGAGGGCGGCTACCGACCGGTGACGAGCTGGGAGCGCAACGCCGACGGCGCTCTGGTGGGCACCATCGAGATTCCGCTGGCGGTAGGCACTGTGGGAGGCGCCACCCGCGTGCATCCCATGGCGGGTCTCGCCCTCAAGATCCTGGGTGTGCAATCGGCCCGCGAGCTGGCCGGGATCATGGCCGCCGTGGGGCTGGCCCAGAACCTGGCGGCGCTACGGGCCCTGGCCATGGAGGGCATACAGCGGGGCCATATGAAGCTGCACGCCCGCCAGGTGGCCATCTCGGTGGGCGCCGAGGGCGAGCAGGTGGACCTCGTGGCGGCCCGGCTCTCAGAAGAGGGCGTCGTACGCCCGGACCGGGCCGAGGCCATCCTGCGCGAGCTCCGGGAGGCGTGATGGCTATGCAATCCGCCGCCGCGCAGCGAGGGGCGCCATGCCACTGATGAAGCCGGCCCTGGACGTGGGCATCATCGGCTATGGTGCCTATGTCCCCCCTTACCGGCTGCCCGCGGCCGAGGTGAGTCGCGTCTGGCATCCGGGCGGCGACCGGGCGCCCGTCGAGTCCAAATCCGTCGCCGGCCCCGATGAGGACACCGTCACCATGTCCATTGAGGCGGCGCGTAACGCCCTGGCCCGCGCCAACATCGCCCCCGCACAGCTCGGGGCCGTCTGGGTGGGCAGCGAATCGCATCCCTATGCCGTCAAGCCCACATCGGCCATTGTCGCCGAGGCCATTGGCGCGACGCCCCACGTGCTGGCAGGTGATTGGCAGTTTGCCTGCAAGGCGGGCACCGAGGCGTTGCAGGCCGCAGCAGCCCTGGTGGGCTCGGGGATGGCGCCCTATGCGCTGGCCATCGGCATGGACACGGCCCAGAGCCGCCCCGGCGACGCCCTCGAGTACACCGCGGCCGCCGGCGGTGCGGCCTATATACTGGGGCCGGCGGCAGACGCCGTCGCCCTGCTGCAGGGCTCGGTCTCTTTTGTCACCGAGAACCCCGATTTCTGGCGGCGGCCGGGGCAGTCCTACCCGGAGCATGGGGGCCGCTTTACCGGCGAGCCATCCTACTTTCGGCACACGTTGGCGGCCGCCACCGAGCTGATGGAGGCGCTGGAGCGCACGCCCCAGGACTATGCCTATGCCATCTTTCACCAGCCCAACGGGCGCTTTCCCCGCCAGGCCGCCCGGCGCCTGGGCTTGACGGGAGACCAGGTCGAGCCGGGCCTGCTAGTGGACCGGATCGGCAACGCCTACGCAGGCTCTTCCTTGCTGGGGCTCTCCGCCGTGCTCGATATCGCCAGGGCGGGCGACCGCATCCTGGTCGTCTCGTACGGCTCGGGCGCTGGCAGCGACGCGCTGGAATGGGTGGTGACCGATGCCCTGCAGGAGCGTCGAGATCGCGCGCCCCTCACGAGCCATTATGTCAATAGAGCGCAAGAGATAGACTATGCAACCTATGCCCGCTATCGCAACAAGCTACGTATGGACTAGGCGAGGGGCAGCCCTGTGAGAGATGTCGCCATCATCGGGATCGGGCAGACGCCCGTCGCCGAGCACTGGGACACTGCCCTGGTTGATCTGGCCGTGCTGCCGGTGCAGGCGGCGCTACAGGATGCCGGCATCGAGCGCCCCGAGATGCTGTTCGTGGGCAACATGCTCTCGGCCGCTCTGTCGAGCCAGCAGAATGTGGGCGCCCTGGTGGCCGACCATGCAGGCCTGCGAGGCATCGAGGCCTACAAGGTCGAGACCGCCTGTGGCTCGGGCGCGGCGGCGGTACGCATGGCCTATATCGCGGTGGCGGGCGGCGCCTGCGACGTGGCCGTGGCCTGCGGCGTGGAGAAAATGACCGACGGCACGCCTGAGGAGGCCACCGCCGCTCTGGCCGAGGCGGCAGA
>SKRJ01000123.1 GCA_007118555.1 Anaerolineae bacterium
ACAGCGAAATGAGGCCCCGCACAAAGGGCCACTTGAACACCCGATTCCGATAACTCGCTGGCAGCGCATCATGATGTACCACGATCTCGCCACCCGGCTCACGCACGGCAACCGCCCACTCGCGCTCGCCGCGCATCATCACGCCTTCCATCACGGCCTGGCCGCCATAGTTCAAACGGCTCATAGGGCCCCCCTCTTGCGCAGTTATGTACTGTAGGGATATGGTACCAGAAATGGGACTGTGACGCGAAACAGGATTGCATGGCGCCATGCCACACCATCAGCAAGAGACGGCACACTCGCCAGACAAAGCAAAGAGGCAGAGCGAGTCCGCTCTGCCTCTCCTAATCGCAAGATCGAATGCGTCGTCCGACGCAGATGCCCGAGGCTACTCCTCGGTCTCCTCTTCCTCGTCCAAATCGATGGCCTCGACCTCTTCTTCGTCGACGATCTCGACCAACTGGCGCGCGCGACGGCGCTGCTCCTTGGACTGTCGTCGCTCGACGGCCTCATCGCGCAAGCCCTGGGCCTGCTCGAGGCGACGCTGGAATCGCTCCACCTGACCGCCACGATCCACCAGCCGCTGCATCTGCCCCGTAAAGAACGGATGGCAGGCGCTGCAGATGTCTGTGCGAATCTCTTCCTGGGTCGACCCTGTTGTCCAGGTGTTGCCGCACGAGCAAACCACCCTGGCTTCCGGGTAATACTTGGGATGAATGTCTTTCTTCACGATCTAGGCCCTTTCCGCTCGCACCGAGACCTGCTTGCGGCCCCTGCGCGCCGGCTCAAACTTGACATACCCGTCGATGGTGGCATAGATCGTGTGATCCCGGCCGATGCCCACATTCTCGCCCGCCATGATGCGGGTGCCCCGCTGGCGCACGATGATAGAGCCAGCCGTCACCATTTCGCCATCATAGCACTTGACGCCCAGGCGCTTGCCGATGCTATCACGATTGTTTGCTGAACTGCCACTACCCTTTTTGTGTGCCATTCTATCTATCCTCCTCCGAGGCGTCTGTCTGCTCTACAGCTCGATGGCCTCGATCTTGAGCCGGGTGTAGTTCTGCCGATGCCCTGTCTTGACGCGGTAGCGCTCGCTGGGCTTGTACTTGAAGATCGTCAGCTTGGGCCCACGCACGTGATCGACGATCGTGGCAGTGACCTTGGCGGCCTCGAGCACCGGGGTGCCCACCGTGACGCCATCCTCACTCGATACTGCCAGCACTCGATCCAACTCTACCGTATCGCCCGCGTCGGCTTCCAAGCGTTCGACATCCAGCGTCTGCCCGACGCGAACCTTGTACTGCTTGCCACCGGTTTCGACGATTGCGTACATTGCTGTATCCTCCGGGAACCTGATCATCTGACCGGTAACACCCCGATTTGATGGGCCCCGGCCTACCAAGGAATCATTATACAGGGGAGGGGCTGGGGTGTCAAAATGAGTACGAGAGCCTCTATTGGGCGCTTTTGACAACCACGCCCCCCCAAAGGATAATCCCCCTCGTAACCACCGCCTACCGGACGGCCTGTCTACCAGGCCGTTCCTAGTGGCGCGCCAGAGTGAGGAGAGGTATGCAGCAAGAGAGGCACGGGACCCTGTCGAGGCACGCGCACTGGCTGCTGCCGCTCCTGGCGGCCATGCTGGGAGGCGCCATCCTGCGGGTGCTCTGGCTGCACATGGCGCCGCCTGCCCTGCATCTGGACGATGCGGTGTACGGTCTCATGGCCCGCATGATCGGGCGTGGCAACTGGCCCGTGTTCTTTCATACCTACACCGGGCGCGAGCCCCTCTACATGTACCTCATGGCGGGCGTCTTTCGGGTGTTTGGCTCGACCGGCGTCACTCTGCGACTCACGTCGGCCCTGATCGGTATCGTGACGATCCCCCTCGTGTTTCTCCTGGGGCGCGAGCTCTTTTCGACACGGGTGGGCGTGCTGGCGGCGGCGATCATGGCGTTCAACTACTGGCACATTTCCACGAGCCGCAACGGCTACCCCAACATCCTCATCCCCCCTATCGAGTGCCTGGCCATGGTGTTCCTGTGGCGCGGCTACCGTGACAAGTCCTGGTGGGCCGGGGCGCTGGGCGGCGCCTTTGTCGGGTTGGTGCTCTACACCTACCTGGCCGCACGGCTCTTTCCCGTCACGTTGGTCCTGTTCTTTGTGTATGCGCTCATCGTGGACACCCGCCGCTGGGTGTCGCGCATCGGGGTACTGTCCTTGGCCGTGCTCGCGGCCGTCATCGTCTTTGCGCCCCTGGGCCTCTACTTTTTACGGAATCCCGCCGACTTTTACGAGCGAGCCAGCCAGGTGCTGGTGTTTGAGACCACCAGCGACTATTGGTCCGCCGCCATGCTCATGGGCGGCAACCTGCTGCAGAACCTCGTGGGCCTCTTTTGGCGGGGCGACCCCCGCTGGCTGTTCAACCTGCCCGGCAAGCCCGCCCTGACGCCCCTTTTGGCGCTGTTTGGCTTTGGCGGGCTGGCCATCGTCGCCAAGAACTGGCGCCGCCCCGAGTACGGCCTGCTGCCGATCTGGATCCTGGGCATGAGCCTGCCCGCCATCCTTACGGTGGACGCCATGCCCCAGTTCCAGCGCATCTCGGGCATCACGCCGGCGCTCTTTACGCTGGTGGCGCTGGGCATGGATCGTGCCATCGCCTGGGTGCAGGGGCGTGCTGGCGCGCGCTGGCACACGCTGCCGCTTGTTCTGGCGGGCGCGCTGCTCCTGGCGGAGGGAGCCCACGCCGGGGCAACCTATTTCGGCGTATGGGCGCAAGAGCCCCTCAACTACTATCACTTTCACGGTCCCTACGAGGCGCTGGCCCGCCACGCCGAGCCCCATCTCCGGGCGGGCGACACCGTGGTCGTTATCGCCGAGCACTATCAGCACCCCACATCGCTCTTCCAGTCGCCGGCCATGCGCAACGCCCTCTGGCTGGTGGCTGATCGCACCGTCGTGTTGCCCCATCGCGAGGAGGGTGAGGTCCTCATCTACTGGCCCCACGACCCCTATCGCGAGCTGCCCTTTGTCGAGGAGACGCTGCTGCCTCTGGTCGAGCCCGTGACCACGCTGCGCGACCCCTTTGGCGGCGAGGCCGTGCGGGTCTACCGCCTGCCAGAGACAGGGGCCCCGGGCGGGCACGGCGCCGTCGCGTCTCTGGGCGAGGTCGCGGTCCTCGACTGGGGCCATGCTCCCACAGCGGCCAGGGACGAACCGCTGCAGGTGACCCTCCAGTGGCGCGTCCAGGATCGCACGGCGGAAGGCCGCACCTTTTCGGTGCATCTGGTGGACGACCGGGGACACCGCTGGAGTCAGCACACCGACTTGGGCTTTATGCCCGAGCAGTGGCGCCCCGGCGACACCGTCTGGCAGCAGTTCGAGATCCCCTTGCCTCCGGGCATTCCCGCCGGGCGCTATGACCTGCGCTTTTTGGTGGACGATGCGCGCCCCATGCCCTTTGCGGTGCTCGTCGACGGGCGCGCCTCCGGCTACTATGTGCCGCTGGGGGCCGTCGAGCTGACGTCCGAGGGAGCCCACGTGGAGGCGCCCGGGCCCGGCGATGACTTTGGCGCCGCGCTGCGCCTGCGAGCCCACTCGCGGCTGGGCGGGGAGACGCTGCAGGCCCCGCGCATCGTGGCGCAGGCCACCTGGCAAGCGCTGGAGCCGCTCGCTTTGGGGCTACAGGCCCAGTTCGAACTGCTCGACCCCCAGGGCCAGGTCGCTCACACCGCCCGCGAGCCACTGGCCTATCAGTATGACAGCGCCGCCTGGAGTCCCGGCGAGGTCGTTACGGCCCGTTACGAGCTTGCCCTGCCTGATCTGCCCGCGGGCAGCTATCGTGTGCGATTGACCCTACCCGGGCTATCGGGCGCCGTCGACCTGGGCCAGGTGCAGAGCCCCGGCGCGCTACGACGCTTTCAAGTACCCGCGATAGAGCACGAGATCGGCGCCCACGTGGGGCAGGACGTGCTGCTGCTGGGCTATGAGGCCGACGGGGAACCCACGCCCGGCACCGCGTGGAACCTCACGCTCCACTGGCAGGCCCTTGGCACGCCCGCGGCCGATGCCAAAGTCTTTGTGCACCTGGTCGATGCCGACGGCGCCATCCGCGCCCAGGCCGACGGCGTGCCCGCCCAGTGGCAGCGCCCCACCACCGACTGGAGCAGGGGCGAGGTGATCATCGATGGCCATGCGTTGGCGCTCCCCGGCGATCTGGCCCCGGGCGAGTACACGGTCTATGTGGGCATGTACGACGAGGCAACCTGGGAGCGCTGGCCGGTGACCGATGCGGAAGGTGCCTCGCTGCCCGACGGCCGCCTGCCGCTGGCAACGGTGACGGTGCGCCCCTAGGCAGAATCGCGGGCAGGTCCGTTACAGCCCGATGGCGCACTTGGCCCACATAGGCCGGCGCGTTGACCAAGCCCTGCGCGGCCAGGTCGCGCCACCGAGCAGCAAAGCCATAGTCGACGAGCTCCAATATCGGGACCCAGGGGACATCGCAGATCGGATGGGCGTCACTTCCGTCGGCCGGCAGTCGCAGGCGACCTCCCATGCGGCGGAGGGCGAACGTGATGTGCACCAGACCCTCCCCTGGCTCCTCCGCGAGATAGAACAATCGCTCTATCGCTACCTCCAGGCCGGTTTCCTCGCGCATCTCGCGCACCAACGCATCCACTAACGACTCCCCGGGTTCCACATGCCCTCCGGGGAGCGACCATTGCCTGCTTGCGCTCACGCGCTGTTGCACGAGCAGTATGCAGTCCGCCTCGATGAGCACCCCCGTCACTCTGACGCGGTGACATCCAGGTATAACCTGCACACACATGCGTGCCGAATCGGATCGATGCTTGCCGATGCAGGGTGCCCATGCTATACTCGGGCCCTGAACAGCCGCCAAAACGCCGCTGCCCCCATAGGAGGATGCCATGGAGCTCATGCAGGCGCTGCGGCGCTTGGCCCAAGTGGATGACGAGTGGGACGTCAAGGC
>SKRJ01000070.1 GCA_007118555.1 Anaerolineae bacterium
AGCGCCAGATGCGGCTCATAGAGCCTCACATTGGGCTCTAACTCGGGCATGTCGCCCAGAGGCACATAGGGCAGGTTGGCCACGATCAGGTCGAACGGCCCGCTCATCGGCGTGAGGAGATCCCCCTGCACCAGCAGCACCCGCTCCTCCACGCCGTGCCGGCGCACATTGTCCGCTGCCACCCGGAGTGCGGGCCAAGAGATGTCGACGGCCCATACGAGGGCCTCGGGCAGATGGCGGGCCAGCACAATGGCGATGGCGCCACTGCCTGTGCCCACATCCACCACCCGCAGGCGCCCGGGGCGCGACTTGGCCCAGGCCAGGGCCTCCTCGATCAGATGCTCCGTCTCGGGGCGGGGAATGAGCGTATCGGGCGTCACCCGCAGGTCGATGTCGTAAAAGGCGCGCTCGCCGATCAGATAGGCCACCGGCTCGTGGCGCAAGCGACGGCGCACCAGGTCGCCAAAGCGCTCGGCTTGCGCGGGGGTCAGGCAGTCGTCGCGGCGGATCAGGACCTGAGGCCGATCCACGCCCAGCACATGGGCCAGCAGGATCTCGGCGTCCAGGCGGGGCGTCTCGGCGCCACGTGCCACCAGCAGGCTCACGGCCCAGCGCAGGGCATCGCCCACAAGCTGCGGACACAGCTCGCTGGAGGATGCCATTGGTACCGACGCGCTCAGGCCACCTGGGCCAGCAACTGGCTCTGCTCCTCAGCCGCCAGCCGCTCGACGAACTCGTCCAGATCGCCCGAGAGCACGCTTTCGAGCTGATAGCTGGAATAGCCGATGCGATGATCGGTGACGCGGTTCTGCGAAAAGTTGTAGGTGCGGATCTTTTCGCTGCGCTCGCCGGTGCCCACCTGCAGGCGTCGTTCCTGATCGCGCTCGGCAAAGCGCGCATTGTACTCGAGGTCATAGAGTCGCGCCTTGAGTACCTCCATCGCCCGGATGCGGTTCTGGAGCTGCGAACGCTCGTTCTGGCACTGGGCCACGATGCCGGTGGGCAGATGGGTGATGCGCACGGCCGAATCGGTGGTGTTGACGCTCTGGCCGCCCTTGCCGCTGGAGCGAAAGATATCGATGCGCAGGTCGTTCTCATCGATGTCGATTTCGATGTCATCGCCCGCCTCGGGCAGCACCGCCACGGTCGCCGTCGAGGTATGGATGCGGCCGCTGGTCTCGGTGGAGGGCACACGCTGCACGCGATGCACGCCGCTCTCGTACTTGAGCCGCGCATAGGCGTCCTTGCCGCGCACCTCGAAAATGACCTCTTTGTAGCCGCCGATCCCCGTCTCGTTCGAGCTGATCATGTCGGTCTTCCAGCCCCGGCTGGCGGCGTACATGCTGTACATCCGATAGAGGTCGGCGGCAAAGAGGGCCGCCTCCTCGCCACCGGCGCCGGCGCGAATCTCGATGATCACGTCCTTGACGTCGCGAGGATCCTTGGGGACCATCAGACGGGTCAGCTCCTCGGTGACCTCCTCCAGACGCGCCTCCAGATCGTCGATCTCTTCCCGGATCATGGCCACCATCTCGGGATCGGACTCTTCGCTGACGAGCTCGCGTGCGTCTTCCAGCTCACGCTCTATGGTCTGATATTGCTCATAGGCCGTGACGATCGGCACCAGCTCGGCCTGCTCCTGGCCATAGACGCGCAGCTTGTCGGGCTCGCTCAGAACCTCGGGGCTCGAGAGCAAGCGGTTCAGTTCCTCGTATCTTTTTACCACCGCGGCGGTTTTCTCAAACATAAGGGCAGCATCTCCAGGGAATCCGTATCTATCTCTCTATCATTATAGCAGCGCAGCCCACAAGACCCAAAGCAGAATCCGAAAGCGATACGGCTTGTTGTCAGCTCGATCGATAAAAGAAAATAATAACACAAAAAAATACACAAAAATGCACTGTAGAGCGGGGTATCATCGAGGCAGGGCGTTCTGCAGGCTTGCTTCTCCGAGAGTAGGGCGCGGCGCGCGTGCGCCCTCTGATGTGAATCGTACCGAACACACTTGGTATTTACGCAAAATGGGCACGTCGAGTTGACGAAGGCGTTATGGTGTGTTAGCATGGCCCACGTTCGCAACTCCATTTTGGCGCAGATAGGGCCTTTGCGGCAGGGCACCAGGGGGGCGCTATGAGTGACTTGGATACCTCTCGCGAGAGGTTACAGCGGATCAAAGTGATCGGCGTGGGCGGCGGCGGCTCGAACGCCGTGCGCCGCATGATGGAAGAGAGTATCGAGGACATTGAGTTTATCACGATCAACACATCTCTCAAGGAGATGTCGGCATCGCGGGCGGCCGCCAATCTGCAGATCGGCGGTCAGATCACCCACGGCCTCAGCACCGGGGGCGACGTCAGCCTGGGCATAAAGGCCGCTGACGCTGCCCGCAGCGAGATCACACAGCTCTTGGACAACACTGACATGCTGTTCATCGCCACCACCCTGGGCGGAGGCACGGGCACCGGCGCCGCGCCTATCGTGGCCCAACTGGCCCGCGAGCAGGGCATCCTTACGGTGGCCGTGGTCACCAAGCCCTTTAGCTTTGAGGGGAACCGGCGTATGAAAACGGCCGAGGCGGGCCTCCAAGAGCTGATCAAGCATGTGGATGCCGAGATCGTCATCTCCAACGATCGTCTCTTGAGTCTGGATGCGCGGGATCTCAAGCTCACCGATGCCTTTGCGCTGGCGGATGAGATGCTCAAGAAGGCGATCCAGATCGTGTGCGACTTTGTCCTCAAGGTCGGGTTGATCAACGTCGACCTGCGGGATGTGACCGAGATCCTGACCAATGGCGGCCGCACCATGGTGAGCGTCACCAGCGGCAAGGGCCCGGATCGGGCGATGGAGGCCGCCGAAGAGGCCATCACCAGCCCGCTGCTGGATATCACCCTGCAGGGGGCTACCGGGCTGTTGCTGAACATCGAGGGAGGCGATCTCTCCATCGGTGAGGTGCATGGCGCCGCCGATCTGATCGCGCGCACCGCGGCCCCCGAAGCCAACATCATCTGGGGCTATGTGGATAATCCGGACCTCGTCGACGAGATCCGCATCACCCTGATCGCCACAGGCTACAAGGTGGATGAGCAAGGAAAGCCCTACACAGACGGTGATTCGCCGATCCAGGCCGATCTCGACCGTCGTCCCTTTGACTCGTTGGATCTGGATATCCCCACGCAGTTGCGGCGTTGAGATACGGCCGGGGATCCATGGCCGGTTTGCGCCATTGATTGACGCATGCAAGCGCCTGTGCTAGGATGCTCCCATTGGCATCCAGGCCTGGCCGCTGATCGACCGGGATGCGCGATATAACAATTGACCATCCGTAGCTAGAGCCAGAGCGCGTACCGCGAGGGCGGGAGGAGAGCCGTGAACGATTACCGAGAGACCCATGGCCGGCAGGCCGTCATCAAGGTTATTGGCGTGGGAGGCGGCGGCTCGAACGCCGTCAACCGCATGATCGAGGCCGGGCTGGGGGGTGTCGAGTTCATCGCCGTGAACACCGATGCCCAGGCGCTGGCTCTGTCCAACGCGCCGGTACGCGTACGCATCGGCAATCAGATGACCCGTGGCCTGGGCTCGGGCGGCGACCCCGAGGTGGGGCTCAAGGCGGCGGAAGAGTCCCGCGACGAGCTCTGCTCGGTGATCGAAGGCGCCGACATGGTCTTTGTCACCGCCGGCATGGGAGGCGGCTCGGGCACCGGCGCCTCGCCGGTGATTGCCGAGATCGCGCGCCATATGGGCGCCCTCACCGTGGCCGTGGTCACGCGCCCCTTTGGCTTTGAGGGCGTGCGCCGGGGCCGGGTGGCTGATGGCGGTATCATCAAGCTCAACGAGCATGTGGATACCCTCATCGCCGTGCAGAACGACCGTCTGTTGGAGCTGGTGGACCGCGAGGTGCCGCTGCAGCAGGCCTTTTTGGTGGCCGACGATATCCTGCGCCAGGGTATTCAGGGCATCTCGGAGCTGATCACCGTCACCGGCCTCATCAACACGGACTTTGCCGACGTCAAGGCGATCATGAAGGATGGCGGCGCCGCGCTGATGACCGTGGGCCGGGCCACCGGCGAGGAGCGCGCCCTGGCGGCGGCCGAAGCGGCCATCACCAGCCCCCTGCTGGATATCAACGTGAGCGGCGCCCGCGGCGTGCTGTTCAACGTCAAGGGCGGCGAGGACCTCTCCCTCTATGAGGTCTCGCAGGCCGCCGACCTGATCCGCCACACCGCCTCGGCGGACGCCAACATCATCTTTGGCGCCGTGATCGACGAGGAGATGGAGGATCAGATCCAGATCACCCTGATCGCCACCGGCTTTGATCTGGACGAGCGGGGCAAGGTGCGCCAAGTGCCCGAGGCCGAAAGCCAGGTGCGCGGCGCCGATGGCGCTCCCTCCTTTGGCGACAGCGACCTGGATATCCCCGCGTTTCTGCGGCGCAAGCCATAAGCCCATCTCACGCACAAAGCCCCCGGGAAATTCAGTTTTCCGGGGGCTCTTTTTGTTTGCGGCGTGTGCCTCAGGCTCCGTCCTCCTCCAGCAACGCCTGCAGCGCCAACAGATAGCCGCGCCACCCCAACCCGACGATCTGCCCCCGGCAGACGGGCGCCGTTACCGACACGTGGCGGAACGCCTCGCGGGCGTGCACGTTGGATAAGTGCACCTCGATGGCCGGCACGCCAACGCCAGCCAGGGCGTCGCGCAGGGCATAGCTATAGTGGGTAAAGGCGCCCGGGTTGATCACGATGCCATCGGCCCACGACGCGGCCTCGTGGATGGCGTCGATTAGCTCGCCCTCATGGTTCGACTGGATGCTGAGCACCTCGACGCCCTGCGCATCGGCCCACTCTTCCAGCCGCGCATCAATGTCCACCAGCGTCGTGGAGCCATACACCTCGGGCTCGCGGCGGCCCAGCAGGTTCAGGTTCGGTCCGTGAATCACCAGATAGCTGGGGCTCATGGGGTCGGCCTCCTCAGGATCTCGATCACCTGCTCGTCCG
>SKRJ01000296.1 GCA_007118555.1 Anaerolineae bacterium
CGATCAGAGCCTCGCTCGTCCTGTTGAGCAGGCCGCTCTCGGCCCACAGGGCGTCGTGCAGATCGATCACCTCTTCGAGCATGGCAGCCAGCCGGGTGCTGCTCAAGCTCCCGAGATCCTGATTGTTGATCTTCTCGAGCCGCGGGAGATCCTGTTCATACAGCGCAAGATAGCTACGGTCCAACGTACGTGCATGCCAAAGCAGGCGCGCATCCAGGAGTAAGCGCTGCAGTGGCAAGGCAGGGCTGGCCATAGGAGCTCCCGGTGCGGCTTCGCTCGCATAGAGGTAGCCACAGGGATAGCATTGGAGCCGTGCCTGTGTCTCGGCAAGGGTCGTATCATCCTGGGCAGCAGGCGCCGTGTTCAACGACGGCCCGCGGCTCACATGGTACCAACTGAACGGCTTGGCTTCACGGGGCGACATGCCTGCGGGGTGAATCCACTCGATGGGCGCCGCGTGCAGCTCGCACTCGATGGCGTCGCGGGGAAGATAGGCGGGCGCTCCCGTGACCGGTCGATCCCGCAACAGGAACACCTGGCCGTTATCAAGCACCCAGTCCATGCTCCGGTAGGCCAGCTTGCGCTCGTCCAACAGCAGACCCATGCCTCGCAGTTGGCTCCAGTAGTCCTCTTCTGCCGCTGACCTCACAAAAGGATCCAGCTCATGGATTCCCGCGCGAGGGCCCTCTCGCACGGCCAGCAGGAACACGTCGGGATCGCCCGTGACGGGATCCGCCGTATATAGAGAGCCGCTTTCGTCCGAGTCCACCATGGGTTGGATCAGGACGGCCATGGCAGAGCTGAGCAGATCCACGCGAAAGGTGTTGGCGTACGACAGGGCCTGGGAGCTAAAGAGAGAGATCCAGCAGTCGAGCACGGCCTGCACCAGCGCTTCGGGGCTGTCTACATCCATGGTGTAGGCGTGCTGGCCCACAAAGCTCTGGTTCGGGCTGTCCTCGTTGGTGGCCGAGGACCGCACGGCCACCCGATCGGCACCTACGGCGTGCCAGGCCTCGTGGATCACAGCCACGATCTCGTCGGGCATGCGCCGCACCTCAAAGGCCGAGTGGATCGCCCAGGCCGCCGCCTGAAACTGCCCCATGGCCTGCGGCTGCATGCTCCCCAAGATCGAGCGCACCTCTCCCTGAAGGCCCCCCTGCCGCATAAAGCGACGATACAACTCGACCGATAGCGCCACGCCGGAGAGCACCGAGCACCCCAGGCGCATGGCTTCGCCCAGATGGGCGGCCTTGCCACCAAACTCGGCCGTGTCGCCAAGGGATATCTCGCTCAGTGGGCGATAGAGCGCCATCGGTCCCTCCATAGACGCCTCAGTTAAAGACTACATACTGCTTTAGGAACGTCTCAAGCGCCCCGTAAAAGTGCTCGATCGTTTCCGCCTTGCGCCAGCCATGCCCCTCGCCCGGATAGAGGTGATATTCATGGGGCACGCCATTGTGACGCAGCGTCTGTACGATCTCGTCGGCCTGCGCTCGAGGCACCACCCGATCCTCCTCCCCCTGAAAGACGATGATCGGGTCTCGGATCCGATCGGCGGCAAAGAGCGGCGAGCGCTCGCGATAGCGCGCGGCCTGTTCGGGCAGCGGCCCGATCAGCGAATCGAGATAGCGCTGCTCAAACTTGTGGGTATCGGTCGCCAGGGTAAAGAGATTGGTGACGCCATATAGACACACGCCTGCCCGGAAAAAGCCCGGATGCTGGACGAGGGCCTGCAACACGGTATAGCCGCCGGCGCTGCCCCCCATGATCACCAGGCGCTCCCGATCGACGCGGCCGGCGTCCGCGAGGTGGCTGGCCCCGCCGACGGCGTCCTCCACGTCCACAATGCCCCAGCGCTCGCGCAGCGCGTTACGATACTCGCGCCCATAGCCGCTGCTGCCACGATAGTTGAGGTCCAGCACGGCATAGCCCCGTGTTGCCAGAAACTGGGCCTGCGCCGAGTAGGTCGCCGTCGCCTGCGACGTTGGCCCGCCATGCACAAGCACCACCAGAGGAGGCCGCTCCTCACGCTGCTGCGCCTCGGGCTCGTAGAACAGGCCGTGGACCTTTTCTCCGGCCTCGGAGTGCCACGTCAGCGGCTCGGGAACGACCAGTCGATCGGCCGGGATCGACTCGCTGCTGGAGCGAGCCACAACCCGGACATCGCCGCTGCGCGGATCCAGCGTAATGACGCGAGACGGCGTCTGCGGGCTGGCGGCCACGCAGGCCAGAAGCCCATCGCTGGACATGGCTGGCTGGCTCAGATGCGTATACTCCTCCAGACCGGCCACCGGACGCGTCTGCCCTGAGGCGATCTCGACCCGATAGAGCGCATCATAGCCCTGGGACGACTGTATATAGTAGATGTGCTCGCCATCGGGCGCCCAGGCATAGGTACGCATCCCCTGTATCCATGCGGGGCGACCCAACTCGGCTTGCACCTTGACCAGGAGCCGATGGGTGCCGGTGTCAAGGGCGTATAGATAGAGATTGTACCACCCCCCGGCATCGGAGATATAGGCCAGAGAGCGCCCATGCGGGCTAAAGGCAGGCTGAAAGACCGAGGTCTCGGCATCGCCTGCGATCACCGTGGCGTTCCCAATGCGTACCCCGCCGCCATCGGCACTGCCCAGATCCGCCAGATAGAGCAGCGAGCCATCCCACGGCATCTGGGGATGATCCCAGGCCACCCACGCGATGCGCCGGCCGATGGGATGCCATACCGGCTGCATGTAGAAATCGTGCCCCTGGGCGACCTGTACCGGCCATTGCGCTCCCTGCGCATCCACGGCAGCCAGCCGATCCTCGCCCTCATACGAGTGCACATAGAGCACCCAGCGACCATCGGGCGATGCCGTGGGCGCCGCCGAATCCCCAAAGCTTGGCGTCACCGGGGCTTCGGTCCCTTGCGCCAGAGGCTGGCGGTACAGGCGCCCCTCAGATGCAAAGTAGACGTGTCCCCGAGAGACCGTCATATCGCCGCCTCCGTACCCCACCTGCGCCCGCGCCGAACGGTCCACGTTCAGCTCGCGAGGCGCATGCCCGAGCCCCTCGTCCACCAGGAGCATACCATGTCCAGAACGCGACTCGAGCCAGACCAGGCTGCTCGACGTGTCATCCCAAGCCAGGTCGTTCAGCCGTTTTTGCGCAGCCATCTGAGAGGGGGAAAGGGGGCTTGGCATAAGACCAAAGGGTCTGTCTTGATGAGGCATGGCAATCTCCTGGATACGAGCTCCGGCATGCCGGAACGCTCGGCTGGATGTTCGTTACATAGAGGATACTAGGCTTGCGGGATCGTGGCAAGCTGCCATGGGCATCGAGGTTGGGCAGCCAAAAGAGGCTAGGGGTAGCGGAATCGGAGCACACGAAGGTCCGGCAAGGCCAAGGCTGCCCCCAGGGGCGATCATGCAAGCAGCATTACCCCGCATACCGCTCTGGATGAACAGTCCGCCTAGTTGTCCGAAAAGCCATCCTCATCTTGGAGATGCTGCTCGAGCCAGCTATGCAGCGTGCCAAGCCCAAAGCGCCAGGTACGGCCGATCTTGAACGCAGGGATTCTGCCTTCCTGCGCCCACGAGTAGATCGTCGATTCCTTGAGTTGTAGGTAATCGGCCACTTGCTTGACTGTCATGAGTTGCTCGTCCTCGATCTCACCCACCTCGATACCCTCGGCGGCCTGCAGATGATCGCGGAGCCACTCACGAAGTGTGTCGAGCCCAAAGCGCCAGGTGCGACCGATCTTGAACGCGGGGATCTTTTCATCCTGCGCCCACGAGTAGACGGTCGATTCCTTGAGCTGCAAATAGTCGCCAACCTGCTTGACGGTCATGAGCTGCTCGCCACCCAAGTCTGCCTCCTCCCGCTCGACATCGTCCTGCAGGTGCTGGCTAAGCCACTTGCCCAGCCGCGCCCGATCAAAGCGCCAGGTTCTGCCGATCTTGAATGCCGGGATCTTGTTATCTTGAGCCCAGGAATACACGGTGGATTCCTTGAGCTGCAGGTGATCGGCGATCTGCTTTACCGTCATCAATGTATCTTGTGACATTGCTCTGCTCCTTGAGCCCGGGCATCTGATCGCACCCGAACCCGATATGGAGGTGATATATATGAACCCGCTCCTAGCGGGAAACTCAAGCTACAAGTCTATGCTAGAGCTAGCTATAGTTTACAGCATTAGCCTATCCAAGTCAAGTAGAAATGGAAAGAATCGTATGTATGTGATGTACATGGCAGATACCTGAATCTCATAGCATCATACCCCTCATGCAACTCGGCACATGCATCAGGCTGGCGGGTCTATCGCTCCGGGAGCAGGCCCCCCTCGCATACGCAGCGCGGCGCGTTCCCGCCCACCTACAAGGGGTCTGCCGGGACAAAAGGATGATTGCTGGACCGCCCGGATCATGCTATACTCGTCCCGTTGTAACCTCGCAGCAGCACACATCGGGAGGCAACCACCCATGTACCAGAAGATCATCATCATCGGCAATCTCGGCAATGATCCCGAGATGCGCTATACCGCCCAGGGCACGCCTGTCACCAGCTTTTCGGTGGCCGCCAATCGGGTCTGGACCGATCAGAACGGTCAGCGGCAGGAGCGCACGACCTGGTTCCGCGTGTCAGCCTGGCGGCGGCTGGCCGAGACCTGCAACCAGTATCTGTCCAAGGGGCGTCTGGTGCTGGTGGAAGGCGAAATGCAGGAGGCAGAAGCCTTCCAGGGTCGCGATGGGGAATGGCGCGCCTCGCTAAATGTCACAGCCCGTGATGTCAAGTTCCTCGGCGGGCGCGGCGATGGCGGCGGGGGCGGAGCCGGCTACGATGAGGGCTCGCGCCAGTCGGACGTAGGCGATCAGGACCGGGGCGGCTCGATCCTGGATGAGGAAGAGATCCCGTTCTAGTGACCCGCCCATCCCTGTGGCTCCTGGATCCTCCCGATGCAACGTGACCTGATCCTCTACAACGGCGCG
>SKRJ01000167.1 GCA_007118555.1 Anaerolineae bacterium
ATCCACTCCTCCCAGCTTAGAGGCACGGTATCAAAGATAAACTGCATCGGGCCAAGGTAGACCATGGCCAGCTGCGCGCCAAAGGTGGCTAGAGATGCATAGAACAGGAACGGGTTGCTCAACAGGTTCATACGGAACAGGGACTGTCGCTCAGAGCGGCAGTTCCATGCCTGGAAGAACTGGAACACAACCATACCGGTTACCGCAATGGTGCGTGCGTGTGCGACGTCCAGGCCGCTGTTCACCGCATCGGCGAACAGGTACGTGACGCCAGCCGCCAGAACAATGCTCACCAGCACCGACCGCTCAAACATCAGCCGTGAAAAGACGCCTTCACGGGCGGGGCGGGGCGGTCGCTCGAGCACATCGGGCTCCCCGGGCTCAAAGGCCAGGGCGATGTCCTGCAAGCCGTTGGTCACCAGGTTGATCCACAGAATCTGGGCCGGCAGGAACGGCAGCGGCAGGCCCATGACCATGGTCGCCAGGATCGTCAGGATCTCGGCCAGACCGGTGGGAATCAGGAACAGGACCACCTTGCGGATGTTCGCGAACACCACGCGGCCCTCTTCCACAGCACTAAAGATGCTCGCAAAGTTGTCATCGGTGACGATCATGTCAGCGGTCTCTTTGGCCACGTCAGTACCGGTGATGCCCATGGCCACACCGATGTGCGCTGCCTTGAGCGCCGGCGCATCGTTCACGCCATCACCCGTCACGGCGACCACTTCGTCCTGCGCAACCAGCTGCTGGACAATGCGGAGCTTGTGCTCGGGAGACACTCGGGCGAACACGTTCACGTCTTTGACGTGCTCGTACAGGTCCTTGTCCTCCATCACCTCGAGCTCACGGCCGGTGATCACCTTGTCGTTATCTCCGGCGATACCGAGCTGCTGGGCGATGGCTTTGGCCGTCAGGGCATGGTCGCCGGTGATCATGACCACCCGCGCTCCCGCGCCCTTGACACCAGCCACCGCCTCAATGGCCTCGGGTCGAGGCGGATCGATCATGGCCTGCAGGCCCACCAGATGCAGATCGCCTGCGGCGTCACTGTGGGTGAGCTCGGTCATGTCGTCCGGGGCCTCACGGTAGGCCATAGCCAGCACGCGCATGCCCTGGGCAGCGAGCTCCATGGCCTTGTCCAGCATGGCCTGGCCCTGGGCTCCATTCGCCGCCTCGGCGCCGGCGGCCATCTCGACCACACGCTCGGGGGCGCCTTTGACCAGGATCAGCTTTTGACCGTTGTTTTCATGCAGCGTGGCCATAAAGCCGTGCTCGGACTCGAACGGAGCCATGTCCAGCATGGGATAGTCATGGTGCTCCTGCTCCACATCGAGGCCGGCCTTGGCCGCCGAAACAAGCAGCGCTCCCTCGGTGGGGTCGCCGTTGATGCGCCAGACGCCGTTATCGCGGTACAGACTCGCTTCGTTGCACAGGAGCCCAACACGGAGGCTCATGCTGAGGCTGTCGCTCAGATCGCCGTTCTTCCGCTCGCCGTCCAGCAAGAGCTGACCCTCGGGGTCGTAGCCACTCCCGGTCAGGCGGTAGACATGCTGGCCATCATAGAGCGCCTCGACCATCATCTCGTTACGCGTGAGCGTCCCCGTCTTGTCGGAGCAGATCACGGTGGTGCTGCCGAGGGTCTCTACAGCAGGCAGGTTGCGGATGACCGCGTTGCGGCGCGCCATGGCGGTTACCCCGATGGCCATGGTGATCGTGACCACCACGGGCAATCCTTCGGGGATGGCGGACACCATTACGGCCACAGAGGCCAAAAAGACCTCGGCGGTGTCCATGCCGAGCAACAAGCCGGCGAGGAATATGATCACCGCGCTGCCCACAACCATCATGCCGATGAGATGGGCAAAGCGCACCATCTTTTTCTGCAGCGGCGTCTCGGTCACGGACATCTCGCTCACGTCCTGCGCGATACGCCCCAGTACCGTTTCACCACCGGTGGCCACGACGACGCCCTGGCCACGGCCGCTCACCACCGATGTGCCCATAAAGCCGATGTTGAGCTGGTCGCCAGGCGAGATATTCTCGTCATCGATCAACTCACTGGTCTTGTCTGCGGGAACAGACTCACCAGTGAGCATGGCCTCGTCGATGCGCAGCTCCCTGGTGTATGTCAGACGGACATCGGCCGGTACACGGTCGCCTGAGGTCAACAGGACGATATCACCCGGTACCAGGTCATAGCTGTTGATCTCACGTTCTGCGCCATCACGTATTACGTGGGCTTTGGGTACCATCAAGCTGCGCAGGGCCTGTACGCTCTTCTCGGCCTTGAGCTCCTGGACATAGCCGATGAGGGCGTTCAAGAGCACCACGGCGAGGATCACGTAGGTGTCGATGTACTTGCCCAGGATCGCGGTGACGATACCGGCCGCGAAGAGCAAATAGATGAGGGGGCTCTGAAACTGGTGCAACAAGATGCGCAGTTTGCTGGGGCCCGTGCTCTCGGCGATCCGGTTGGGTCCATAGCGCTCCAGCAGCTCTGCGGCCTGCTGCCTGGTCAGGCCGTTTGTGCCAGACCCGAGGCTATCGAGTATCTCGTCCGCATCTCTTGCATAGAATGGTCTTTGAGAATCCATACTCCCTCCCTGTTGTCGAAACTCTGAGCGCCCCTGGTCTCTGCAGATCGCCATGGGCAACGGTCATTGTCAGGCTGCGTAGCGGGTGATGTCATGATCTGGGGTCGCTGCCAGCGTTAGGGCCGAATGATGTCGGGGCCTGGCGATGGTGTCCCAGCGGTGCCCCGGGCCCGAAGCAGCCTTTAGAAACCTCCTTGCTGAACACTGCAAAAACAGGTTGATGGTTGCAGCTAATGCTGCATCGTGATGGCAAGCTGCATCCATTATATGCATATATGCCACCCCGTCAAGTTGCGGATTGCGTCGTTTTCTGCTTTATCCAGGGCCTCCTCCGCCCTTCACTTGCCATATGGCCATGAATCGGGCACACTGTGGCCGCCTAGACATCTGCATTTCTGCCAGGAGGTATCCGTGCCATGAAGATGAGGCGAGCTCTGCTCACAGGACCGCGCTCCTTTCAGATCGAGGAGCATGCGGCGCCCGAGATGGGCCCCCAGGATGTGCTGATCGATATTCACACCTGTGGCGTGTGCCCCAGCGATGTGCGGTTCTATTCGGGAGCGCGGGCCGGAGCGACCTATCCGCGCACTCTGGGTCACGAGTGGGTGGGCGAGGTGATCGAGGTCGGGGCCGAGGTCAGCCGCTTTGCCAAGGGGGATCGGGTCGCGGCCTTTGTGCAGCGGGTGTGCGGCATGTGCCGCAACTGTCAGCGTGGCATGTCCAACATGTGCCTCAACCGCCTGCCGGCGATTCAGGGCGGGTTCCAGACGGTGGGGCGGGCCGTATCGGAGGCCCTCGAGCCGATCCCCGATGACACGCCCTATGAGGCCGCGGCGTTCTCCGAGCCGTTGGCCTGCTGCCTGAACGGCATCTCTCTCACGCCCATCGCGCCAGGCGACGCGGTCGTCATCATGGGCGTAGGGCCCATCGGGCAGTTGCTGTCCCAGTTGGCCCAACTGCGTGGCGGACGGGTCATTGCCGTCGACATGATCCCCGAACGGCTGGAGCTCGCCATGGAGCTGGGCGCCAGCGAGGGGCTGCACGCCGCTGACGAGGACCTGGTGGAACAGGTGCAGGCTCTCACGGGCGGCTTTGGCGCCGAGGCCGTGATCGTCGCCGTTGGCGCCCCCGCCGCCGAGGCGCAGGCCCTCGCGTTGGCCGCACCGGGCGGCTGTGTGAACTATTTCGCAGGCACCTATCCTTCGGCCACCATCCCCGTGGATCCCAACGTCATTCACTACAAGCAGCTTCGGGTGACGGGCAGCTATCACTTTACGCCGGCTGGTTTTCGCACGGCGCTGGACCTGATCGCCCGCGAGGAGGTGCAGGTGCAGCCCCTGATCAGTCACCGGCTGGGCCTGGACGAGATCGCCGACGGGTTTGATACGGTGATCAACCAGGAGGGCATGAAGGTCATCATCGAGATGGGCGATGGCGAGTGAGTGTGTCCTGGGCCTGGACCTGGGCACGACCACCTGTCGCTGCATCGCGTTCGACCTGCAGGGCCGGATCCTTGCCGTAGCAGCGCAAGAGGCGCCGCCGGAGCATCCTGCGCCGGGCCTGGCGGTGGTGCATGCTGCGACCTGGTGGGCGGCGGTGCGACGCGTGCTGGGCAGCATGATGGAGCAACTGGCCGAACTGGGGGCGCGGCCTGTGGCCCTGGGCCCGTCGGGCCTGCAACATGCCATGGTGCCGCTGGACGACAAGGGGCAGGTGCTGGCCCCCAGCATGCTGTGGATGGACCAGCGCTCCCGGGCCCAAGTCGAGTGGCTGAACGGCGAGGGGCGGCCGCTCGTGGAGGCGGCCCTGGGGCCCGGCGCACGGGCCAGCAACACGCCGAGCCTGCCCAAGCTGCGCTGGCTGAGCGAGCACCAGCCCGAGGTCCTGGCGCGCACCAAGGTGCTGCTCCTGCCCAAGGACTATGTGCGGTATCGCCTGACCGGCCACATGGGCACGGACCCGTCGGATGCCGGCGGCACCATGCTCTATGATGCGCGCAGCGGAGACTGGGCGCCCGGCCTGCTGGAGCTGGCGGGGGTTACGCCCGGGCAGATGCCGCCTATCTGCGCCTCCGATGCCGTGGCCGGCTCGGTCACCGCCGACGCCGCGGCGCAGACCGGTCTGCCGGCAGGGCTGCCCGTGGCGGTAGGAGCCGGAGATACGATGGCCACGTTCCTGGGCAGTGGGGGCGAGCGGCCTGGGTGCGCCTTTATCTATATCGGCACGGCGGCCTGGGTGCGGCGTCCGGGGCCTCGCGATCGGACCCGGTTCCTGGCCACCGCCACTACCGGCGCGGCGTTGCGCTGGCTGCGCGACCTGCTGGCGGGCGAGGACGACGGGCTGACCTATG
>SKRJ01000174.1 GCA_007118555.1 Anaerolineae bacterium
AGAGGAACCCGACATGGATACGCCGCTCTTGCACAGCGAGTTCGAGCCCCGCTCCGAGCTGGTCACTGAGGTCACCGAGATTCTGCGCCCCCGCTTCCCCGTGATCGATGCCCACAACCATCTGCCCGTGGAGGATTGGGGCGCCGATGCAGACCGCCTGGATGCGCTGCTAGAGACCCTCGACGAGGTGGACGTGCGCGCCGTGGTGAACCTGAGCGGCGGCTCTGGCGAGACGCTGCGCCGCACGCTGGACGCCCTGGATCGCGCCCACGAGGGACGTTTCCTCACCTTTTGCAACGTGGATTGGGAGGGCGTGGGCGAGCCGGGCTGGGCCGAGCGAGCCACGGCGCAACTTCGGAAGGATGTAGCCGCTGGCGCCAGGGGCCTCAAGGTGTTCAAGGAGCTGGGTTTGCGCTATCGCGACCCCGACGGCAAGCTGGTATCGCCCGATGACCCGCGCATCGCCGATGTGTGGGCGCAGGCGGGCGAGCTGGGCGTCCCCGTCCTGATCCACTCGGCCGATCCGGTGGCGTTCTTTCGCCCGCTGGATCGCCACAACGAGCGATGGGACGAGCTCCACCGCCGTCCCAACTGGCACTTTTATGGAGAGGACTTTCCCGCCTTTGAGGAGCTAATCGAGGCCCTCTATCGCACCATCGAGGCACACCCTGACACCCGGTTCATCACAGCCCACGTGGGCTGTTACCCCGAGAACCTGGGGTTTGTCTCGCAGATGCTGGAACGCTACCCCAACATGTACACTGACATTTCGGCCCGCATCGCCGAGCTGGGGCGGGCGCCCTATAGCGCGCGCAAGTGGTTCCTGCGCCATGCCGACCGCATCCTGTACGGCACCGACGTGACGCCGACGGTGGCCATGTACCGCAACAGCTATCGCTTTATGGAGACCGACGACGAGTACTTTGACTATGCCGTCGGCGCCCGCATCCCGCCCCAGGGCCGCTGGAAGATCTATGGCCTGTTCCTGCCCGATGAGGTGCTGCGCCAGGTCTATTACGAGAACGCGGCGTCGCTGTTGGGGCTGGCATAGGGCGTGTTCCTGCCCGCCTGCGGGATGCATCGTTTCGCCGACGATTGACAGAGGGCGTCCGCCCGCCGATAATGTGTCCATAACGAATCGGGCCAAGCACCAGACGCATCGGCAGGGAGGACGCCTTGCTGCTGGAACTATCGATCACCAATTTGGCCATCATCGAATCGGTCCGCCTCTCCTTTGAGGCGGGCCTGAGCGTGCTTACCGGCGAGACGGGCACGGGCAAGTCGATCATCGTCGACGCCGTCATGCTTCTCTTGGGCGGGCGGGCCACGGCCGACATGGTGCGCACCGGCTGTGACGCGGCCTCGATCGAGGGCGTGTTTGCGCCGCCGCCCCAGGTGCTGTCGCAGCTCCAGCCCCTGCTGGAAGAGTACGGGCTGGACGATGCCTCGGGCCAGGTGATTCTGCGCCGCGAGATACAGCGCTCGCGCCGCAATATCTGCCGCATCAATGGCCGCGCCGTAACGGTGAGCGTCCTGGAGGAGCTGGGCCGCCACCTGATCGACATCCACGGCCAGGGCGAGTACCTCTCCCTCATGCATGTACGCCGCCACATTGATTTCCTCGACCACTATGGCGGCCTGTTCGAGGCGCGCCAGGCGGTGTCCCGATCCGTGGCCGAGCTGCGCGAGGTGCGCGCCCAACGCCAGGGCCTGCAACGCGACAAGCGCGAGCTGGCCCGGCGGGTGGACCTGCTCGAGTACCAGATCAACGAGATCGAGGCGGCGGACCTGACCGAGGGCGAGGACGAGGAGCTGCGCCAGCAACGCACCCTGCTGGCCAACGCCGAGCAGCGTCTGCAGCTTGCCGCCGAGATCTATGAGGCGCTGATGAGCGGGGAGCGGGACACGCTACCGGCAGTAGACCTGATCGGCGGCGCCACGGAGCAGATGAGCGAGCTGATCGCCCTGGACCCGGCGCTGCGGGAGGAGAGCGATCAGCTCGAGAGCGCCTACTACCAGCTCGAGGAGATCGCCCGCAGCGTGCGCGCCTACCGCGACGAGGTCGAGTTCGACCCCGAGGGGCTGTCCGCCATCGAGGAGCGCATCGAGCTGATCCGGGGCCTGCGCCGCAAGTATGGCGACTCGATCCCCGAGATCCTAACCTTTGGGCAGCGCGCCCGGGAGGAGCTGGAGAGCATCTCCCACAGCGAAGAGCGCCTCGAGGCGCTGCAGGCCCAGGAGGCGGTTCTGCTGCAAGAGATCGGGGCGCAGGCCCTGGCGCTGAGCAACGCGCGCCGGGAGGCGGCCCAGGCCCTGGGCGCCGCCGTAGAGCGGGAGCTGGACGATCTGAATATGGACCAGGCGCGCTTTATCGTGGATGCGCATTGGGAGCCCGCCGAGGGCGGCGTCGAGATCGAGGGGACGTCCTACCGCTTTGACGCCACGGGCATTGATCGGGTCGAGTTCCTGATTGCGCCCAACCCGGGCGAAGAGCCCCAGCCCCTGGTCAAGATCGCCTCGGGCGGCGAGACCTCGCGCCTGATGCTGGCCATGAAGACGGTGCTCTCCGAGATCGACCCGGTGCCCACCCTGATCTTTGACGAGATCGACGCCGGCATCGGAGGCCGTACGGGCGATATCGTGGGGAAAAAGCTGCAGAGCCTGGCCACGGACCATCAGGTGTTCTGCGTCACCCATCTGGCCCAGATCGCCCGCTATGCCGCGCGCCACTATCAGGTGACCAAGCAGGTGGTGGGCGAGCGCACCATCTCGGTGGCCCAGCTCCTCTCGGGCGAGGCCCGGGTCGACGAGCTGGCCGTGATGCTGGGCGGCGCCGCGACGGCCTCGAACCGTCGCAGCGCCGAGGAGCTACTTGCGACCGCGCCCGCTTCTTAGCGACTCGCTTCCGAGCGTCCGCCTCCCAGCGGCCTGCTTCCGAGCGCCTGCTTCCGAGCCTCCGCTTCCGAGCGGCCTAGACCTCGACCTCCGGCTGGAGCTCGAGGTAGAACAGGGTCCAGGCGGTCTCGTCAAAGGTGGTATAGATGCCGCCGGCGATCAGCAGGACCACGAGGCCCGCGACCAAGAGTGGCACGCCCAACACCAGAGCCGGTATCGCCGACTGGGCGGCGGCCGACAGAGCGACCACCACGACAGCCGCCCCTCCACCGATCACAAAAACGATGGGCAAGAGAACCAATGTGATGGCGAACTGAATCGCCCACAGCAGGGCCCAGATGGCCGCCGAGCGCCAAAAGCGCGTGCGCACCAGGGTGAGCGCCGTGCCGATGGCATCGAACACGCCCTGATGCTGGAGCACGGCGGCCCGGAACGAGTACTGGCGCACGATGGTGAACAGCGCAGCGACCAGGATGGCGACCACGATGGCCAGGGCGAGCAGGCCCAGCCCCAGAACCACCGACCAGATGACGCCCACGGCGATCCAGCCTCCCCCGGCCGAGAACATGGCCACGGCGGGCAGGGCGATGGCGGCGCCCAGCGCGATAAATACCAGGGCAATGACGATCCCCACCACAAAGCCCACGATGCCGATCACCAGAGCGATCAGGAACAGGGTCAGCAACCTGCGCCAGCCGCGCCGCAAACCGTCGCCAAAGGTGGGGTGTTCACCGGCTTGCTCTTCGGCGGCCATGCCGATCAGGGCGCCGATGCTTGTATAGCGCACGATGATGCCCAGGATGGCCAGGAACAGGCCCACGATCGCAAGCAGGCCCAGCAGGGCAAGCCCTGCCGCCGCCAGAGCGCCCCAGTCCAGGTCAGGCCTGATCCACTGGGACAGGTCGGGGCCGGGCGTGCCAGGGACCGTGATCTGCGGACCCGCGCCGCCACCCCCGCCGCCCTGCATGCCGCCAAACAGAGCGATCAGGATGCCGAATATCCACATCGCCTTGTTGCGCCAGGTGATCCGTACCGCGTTCTGGATGATCTCACCGTACTTCATAGCCGTCCTCCTAGCATGCAATCGGTGCAAACCTCGTTGATTACCTATTTCATTATACAATACGCAAGGACGGGATTAAAGTAGCGTGTAGGCCAGAAATGATGGATTCATCGATTACGGGCGCGCGTCTGGCCGCTCGGGCTTTCGGCGCCGCCTGTGGTATAATGCCCCGCGAGCCGACAGCACGACGGGGAGGCGTCATGCGCATCGTAGATTCGACGCAATCAGGCCTGGACGAGACCACCTGGGATCGCTTTGTGGCCACGGATCCAGAGGGGCATCTGCTCCAGACCTGGGCCTGGGGGGCGCTCAAGGGCGCCTTTGGTTGGATCCCTGTGCGCATCGGCGTGGAGCAGGATGGCGCGCTGGTGGCGGGCGCCCAGGTGCTCTACCGGCGCTTTGGGCCCCTGGCGCTGGGCTATGTGCCCAAGGGGCCGGTGCTGGCCACCGAGGAGCCCGAGGCGGCGAAGGCCCTGTGGCAGGCGATCCGCGAGCGTTCGCGGCCGCTGCGAGCGGTGGCCCTCAAGGTCGAGCCCGAGTGGCGCGACGACAACGCCGAGCGGCATGCCTGGCTGCGGCGCCACGGGTTTCGGCCCAGCGCGTCGACCATCCAACCCCGCCGCACCATCATCATCGATCTGCACCCCGAGGAGGACGAGATCCTGGCCCGCATGAAGTCCAAGTGGCGCTATAACGTGCGGCTCTCGGGCCGCAGGGGCGTCGTCGTGCAGAACGCGGGGCGCGATGGGCTGCCGGCCTTTTACGACCTCATGCGCATCACCGGAGAGCGGGACGAGTTCGGCATCCATAGCTTGCCCTACTATACCAGGGCCTATGACCTGTTCGAGGGACAGGGGCGCGTGGCGCTCCTGATGGCCTACTATGAGGACGAGCCCCTGGCAGGGCTGATGGCCTATGCCTACAACGGCCAGGCCTGGTACATGTACGGTGCGTCCAGCAACCAGCATCGCTCG
>SKRJ01000218.1 GCA_007118555.1 Anaerolineae bacterium
GTGTTCGCCCAGAGGAATGAAGGTGCATTCGATCATCGGTACAACTTAACTCAACGACGACTTTGACATCGTACCGCGACAATCTCGGCATTTCTTGCTAGACAAATGTCGCCATGCTATAATGGCGTCCAGTTGACCTGCCCGACACTTGAATGCCAGGGAGTAGATACCTTGTCTCCATATCTCAGCATTGTACAGATCATCGTCTCGATTGCCTTGATCGGCCTCGTGCTGCTGCAAGGGAAAAAGGGTGGTATGGGAGGCCTCATGGGGGGCGATAGTGGCGTCTACCGCACGCGCCGAGGCATCGAAAAGACTCTGCACAATCTAACGATCATCCTGGTCGTGACCTTTTTCCTGACGTCGCTCCTCAACGTACTCGTCAACTAGACTGCGCACTCGCTGGGAGAACGTACGCTCATGGGGCGGATTCGCCTTCAGGTCGTTATCGCACTGCTCGCTATCATCGTCCTGGCCACGGTGCTCGGCTATGCCGCGGTCACGGCCACGACGGTAACGCTGCCAGAGGCCGGCGGCACCTATATCGAGGGCATCGCTGGCAACCCCTACCTGATCAACCCGGTTCTGTCGCAGGCCAATCCTGTCGACCAGGACCTGGTGGCGCTGATCTTTAGCGGTCTGACGCGCGCCGACGTAGATGGCAGCATCCTGCCCGATCTCGCCACCCGCTGGGAGGTCACCGAGGGTGGGATGGTCTATACCTTTTTCCTGCGTGACGACGTCTACTGGCATGATGGGGCACCCTTTACCTCTTCGGACGTGGTCTTTACCTTTAACGTCATGCAGGATCCCAATTTTGAGGGAATGCCCTTTTTATCCAGCATGTGGCGTTCGGTCGTCATCGAACAGCTCGATGATCATACCGTGCGATTCATCCTGCGCGAGCCCTTTGCCCCCTTCCTGGACTATACCACCATCGGCATCCTGCCGTCCCACATTCTGGGCAGTGTCGATATCTCGGTCTTGAGCCAGAGCGCATTCAACACCAACCCTGTGGGCACCGGCCCCTATGCCATGCAAGAGCTCGATCTGCAGCGCATCGTCCTGGCGGCCAACTCTGATTACTATGGCCAAGAGCCCTATATCGATCGGCTCGAGTTCTACTTTTATCCCGACGCCCCCTCGCTGCTGGAAGCCCGGCGCCGCGGCGAGATCCTGGCCATGTCCCGCGTGTTGCCCGACCAGCTCCCGGCCGTCGTAGAGGATGGATCGCTGCAGCTCTATTCGGCGCCCCTCTCCGGCTATAATCTGGTGTTCCTGAACCTGGATCGGGCCATCTTTCAGGATCGCAACGTGCGTCAGGCCATGATGTATGCCCTCAACCGGCAACAGTTGGTCAACGACGTCCTCGGTGGACAGGGTATCGTGACCCACAGTCCCATCCTGCCCGACTCGTGGGCCTACAATGCGTCCACGCCGGTCTATGAGCAGGATCTGCGCAAGGCGCGCACCCTGCTTGAGGAATCGGGCTGGTTCGACGATGACGGCGACGGCGTGCGCCAACGAGGCGATCTGCGCCTCGAGTTTACCCTGGCCACCAACGCCGATGATCCGATCCGCGTGCAGTTGATCGAGGCCATCAGCGAGCAACTGCTCAAGGTGGGCATCAACGCCATCCCCGAGACCGTGGGATGGGAGGAGTTGGTGGGCCAAAAGCTGCGGTTACGCCGCTTTGATGCCGTGCTCAGCGGCTGGCAGAGCCTGCCGCCCGATCCCGACCCCTATCCCTACTGGCATTCGAGCCAGGTGAGCGAGAACGGCGTCAATTTCGCCGGCTATATCAGCACCGAGGCCGACGCCCTTCTGGCCGAGGCCCGCCGCACCACCGATCTCGACACGCGCTGGAGCCTCTATCAGCGCTTTCAAGAGCTATTCGCCGAGGATGTGCCCTCGCTGCTGCTCTATCAGCCCGTCTATACCTATGCCGTCGATGAGAGCGTATATGGCGTGCAGATAGGACCCCTCTCCCACTCGGGGGAACGTTTCCGCAGCCTCCCCGCCTGGCACCTCTCGGTGCAACGCATGCTCTACAGCGAGGCGCGAGAGCGAGGCCTCCTCTCACCGACCACCCGCTAGCGGCTCGGCCGATGGGGATATACGGCGAAAGTCGCGTGATATCTTGGTAATCGTGTATTGATCGCAATACCGAGGGCGAACACAAGGTTCGCCCCTACAAAATACTCAATAAAAGCGGAGAAAACAGTAGGGGCGAAGCTCGTCTTGGCCCACAGTCTCCACCATATGTCGTGCGAAGCTCGACCATAACAGGTATTTTGAGTTCCGCCGTGAACGGGGATATCGGTGGTTTGACAGGATCGGGGAGCGGTGCTATCATCTAGTTTGCTTGGCCGAGATGGCGGAACCGGCAGACGCGCTGCGTTCAGGGCGCAGTGGATATTAGATCCGTGAGGGTTCAAATCCCTCTCTCGGCATAGATGAAGCCCCGGTCCTCAACGACCGGGGTGTTTTCTTTGCTGCGCCATGGGTGTGGCTACACAAACGAGAAAGCCATGTGCTCGAACCAACCCGAACAGCCCGAGGGCCAGGCCCTGGATGTGCGCATCATCCGTAGCGCACGTCGCAAAAAGACCATCAGTGCCAAGCTGGTAAACTGGTATACCCTCGAGGTGCGCGCGCCCGATGACATCTCGGATGCCGAGCTCGATGAGGCCGTGGACGAGCTGGTCCAGCGGATGTTGGCCAAGCGCAACAAGATGCGCCAGTACTCCTCCGACGAGGACCTGGAGCGCCGTGCGGCGCGCCATAACCGGGCCCTGTTCGGCAGCAAGCTCAAGTGGCGCAGCATCCGCTTTGTGGGCAACCAGCAGAAACGCTTTGGCAGTTGCTCGCCCTCGCGGGGCACCATCCGCATCTCGAACCGGCTGATGAACGCCCCGGCCTTTGTGCTCGACTATGTGATCATCCACGAGCTGGCGCACCTGATCGAGCCCAACCATTCGCCACGCTTTTGGGAGTTGGTGTACCGCTACGAGCGGACAGAGCGGGCGCGCGGCTATCTCATGGCGCTGGCCATGGAGGACGACCAAATCGAGCAGGAATAGGCCGGCGACCTGCCATTCACTTGGGGGGAAAAGCGTGAGAACCGAAACCGACTCTTTGGGCAATGTCCAGGTCCCAGGCGAGGCGCTCTGGGGCGCGCAAACCCAGCGGGCCGTCGAGAATTTCGATGTCAGCGGCCTCGATCAGCCCGCCAGCTATCTGTCGGCCACGGCGCTGGTCAAGCTGGCCGCCGCCGAGGTGAACATGGCGCTGGGTCAGCTTGACCAAGAGCGCGGCCAGGCCATCGTCGAGGCCGCCCGCCAGATCGTCGACGGCCGCTGGCACGAACAGTTTGTCGTCGATCCCTTTCAGGCCGGGGCCGGCACCTCCCACAACATGAACGCCAACGAGGTGATCGCCAATCTGGCCAACGAAGCGCTGGGAGGGCAGCGCGGCGTCTATGCGCCCGTGCACCCCAACGACCATGTGAACATGGCGCAATCCACCAACGACGTGATTCCCACCGTGCTGCGGGTGGCCGCCAGCCGGGAGGTGGGCGGCCTGCTGGATGCGCTGGATGAGCTCGCCGAGGCGCTCGAGGAAAGGGCCGCCGAGTTCGACCGCGTGCTCAAGCCGGGCCGCACCCACCTGCAGGATGCCGTGCCGGTGCGCCTCGGCCAGGAATTTGCCGCCTATGCCCAGGCCATCCGGCTGGATCGGGAGCGCATCGCTCGCGCCGCCGAGGGCCTGCGCCGGCTGGGCATCGGCGGCACCGCCACCGGCACCGGGCTCAACTCGCACCCCGACTATCATCGGCGCATGGTCGAGCGCCTGGCGGCCCACACGGGCATCCCGTTCGTCAGCTCGGGCAATCTGTTCGAGTCGATGCAGAGCTCGGCCGACATGACCGACTTTTCCTCCGCCCTGCGCACCCTGGCCGTGACCCTCACCCGCATCGCCAACGACCTGCGCCTGCTCAGCTCGGGGCCCACGACGGGCCTGTTCGAGATCAACCTGCCGGCCCTGCAGCCCGGCTCGTCCATCATGCCCGGCAAGGTCAACCCGGTGATCCCCGAGATGCTGAATATGGTATGCTATCATGTGATGGGCAACGACCTGGCCGTGATGGGCGCCGCCCAGGCGGGCCAGCTCGAGCTCAACGTCATGACGCCCATCATTGCCTACAACCTGCTGCAATCGATGCAGATCCTGACCAACGGCGTGCGCCTCCTCGACGAGCGCTGCATCCGAGGCATCACCGTCAACGTCGAGCGCTGCCAGGAGCTGGCCGAAAAGAGCATCGGCCTGGCCACAGCCCTCAACGCCTATATCGGGTACAGCGCTGCCGCCAAGGTGGCGCAAGAGGCCATGCAGCGGGACGTGTCCCTGCGGCAGGTGATTCTGGAGCAGCAGCTGCTCACGGAGGAGCAGTTGGCCGCGATCCTGGACCCGCTGGCCATGACCGAGCCGGGGATTCCGGGGCAGACGGGGAACGAGACGCAAGAGTAGGGGCATGTGGGCCAAGTACGCTGCATGCAGCGTCAGCTTTGCCCCCACGGTGCTATATTCACAACAGCGTGCCCTGCAGTTGGTCCAGGGCCTTGACGGTGACGCCCGTCAGGCCATAGTCGGCCAGCTGGTCGGGGGTCAGCCAGTGCAGGGCATCCCACGTCGGGTGCTCTTGCAGGGCAGGCTCGCTTGAGAGGCGACAGACATAGACCCGCACCCGCACCTTGAAATGCGAATAGCCATGGGCGACGGTCAGCCGCTCGTCGCCGACGTCTGCGCCAACGTGCAGCTCCTGCGCCAGGGCCTCTGCCAGTAGCGTGGCAGGCGGCTCTGACGCCGAGGCGGCGTTGGCATCGGCCGGGACGACAAAGCTGGGTAGCTCCCACAGGCCGCCCAGCA
>SKRJ01000128.1 GCA_007118555.1 Anaerolineae bacterium
CGACAGCACCATGAGCACGAGAAGCGCCACTGTGGCGATGGTGGCCCAGCGCGCGTGCCACGAGGCGGTAAAGACGTTGAGCAATCGGCGGGCCCACTCGTGACGAACGACCAGGATCAGGATGTGCCCCAGCCAGGCAGCGGTCGTGACATAGGCGATCTGGTGATGGGCTCTGTAGACAGCGCGCCGATCAAAGGGTGGGTCGCTCGCCGCGATGTGGGCCGTCATGCGAAAGTGCACCGCCATCAGGCCGATGCCAATGAACGCCAAAAAGAGCGAGGCCCAACGCCAAGGCTCGCGCTCGGGCGTTGCGCCCACGAACAAGAATAGCAACGGGAACAGGGCGAATAGCACATAGATGATCAACCATAGTACACCATTGTTCCTGTTGTTCTCAGCCATCTGCCTCTTACCTCCTGAGTTGACCATGTCGCCAAAGTGATGCCGGGCCCCGTGGGCCGCACAGATCTCGACAAGCCCCGACACTGTTGAGGGGCTCGAGCTTTTTCGCCCCTGTATCGCACGTTCTGGGCGGAATGCGGGGCTATCATTCCAACCGCATGGCGTTTCGCTCTCCCGATGTTATGCTCTTGAGCCTCACTCCAATCTGCGGCAGGCCCGAAAGGAGCCGTTGCCTGCCGCACAGTTATATGGCGCCTATGTCAAACTATGGCCAACGATCGCCCTGGTCAAATCCCGGCAGGATACTCTCCTGTCCTGCTGTAATGAGCAACGACCTTGATAAAGGCGGCTATATGAAGGATAACGACAAGGGCGGTCATGAGCAAGTACACCCAGTGAATCGGATCCTCTGAGGGAAAACCCACCCTGCCATAGGGCCGGAGATAGGCCCGGTCGTAGATGTGCACGGCAGCCAGCCAAAAGATCACATAGGTGCCGTGGCTTTGATGCCACTTCCAGGCATTGGCGCCCATGAGTCTGAGGGCAGCCGTGCTGGATGTAAAGGCTAACACGATTGCGATGAACGTGGCTACCAGGGCGCCAAAGGCCCAGGGGCTCATGTCAACCAGATACCCGGCCACATCCCAGTCTCGGGCCGCGAACACGAAAAGGACATGCGCCACGGACCAGATGGCGAACCAGATCCCAAGCTCCGCCCGCCAGTTAACAGGAAAGGGGCCCTTGGCCCACTTGCTGATCGAGGGCCATATCTTGAGACTGGGGCCAATGATCATGACCAGGAACAGGATAAAGTAGGGCACCGCCGCAACGACCCGCTGGACGTCGTATCCCAGCGCCCAGAGAAGCAAGGCCACCGCGATGCTACCGATGGCCACAACGAGATGGTGCGAAAGCTTGTTAGTCGTATCAAAGCGCATATTTACCTCCGATTGCATTATCTCAACATGGATGGGTCCCGACACTCTGGTTCCGGGTATGCCGCCAACGGTCTTGCATCGGGATCCCGGGCTCCATTGCCGAGTCTACGGCATGCCACAGGGCACACCGAGCCCAGGACCGTCCGGACAGCGCCGGCATGGCGATGGAAACGCGCAGGGGCTCCTCAGAAGCCCCTGGATCACGGCCCAGACAGAGTTGCTGTCTTGACGTCGGAACGGCAATCCAATCCTATCTGATTCAGTATATCATTCCGACGCCAGATTCTCAAGGAAAAACGGGGCCTGGCGGTGGACAAGGAGTACAGTAGCATCCAACGGGGCGAGGTGTCAGAACGGGCTGGAGAGGGATACGCAATGCCATGGGTGCAAGCTGGCCCTATGTGGGGGGGATCGGCCGGAACCGGGGCGGGCCGGCACGCAAACAGCGGATCGCCTGGGCGATCCGCTGTTCCAGATCCGGCACTCGACCGGTTGGCTAGTCGTTGCTCTCGGTCCTGCCATCCATATAGATGAGCTGCCATACGTGGCCGTCCAGATCCTCAAAGGTTCGACCATACATGGGACCCTCTACTTTTGTCGAGCCAGGGATCTTGGCGCCCGCCTCTATGGCCCTGTCAATGAGCTCATCGACCTCCTCGCGGCTTTCGCACGATACCGAGATCAGCATCTCGCTGCAGCCAGCGGGTCTGCACATCTCTTTGGGCGAAAGCTCCTCAAAGGTTTCGCGAGGCTGTAGCACCGCATACGAGTCCTCCTGGAGTTCGATGCACATGCCTTTGTCCGAGGAGCACTCCGAAGCCATCCTAAAGCCAACGCTCTCGAAAAAGGACTGGGACCGTTGCACGTCCTTGACGGGCAGGTTCAGATAGATTTGCCTCTTCATCTTGCCTCCTCGACGATGTCTGCTATGTGTAGATTGCGCTGCACATGGTGCAGCCATTTCCTTATAATTCAGCTTTACATTATCAATTATAGCCGATCCGCCGGCGAATGTCAAGGGTTTTGGCGCCGATCATCGCTGTCTGGGCGCAACAGACGGGCCTGAGGCGTTAGGAGGCTCGTGGACCCCTTTTGACAAGCGTGCCTGGCGCTTGAGAGGGCCATGGCCGCACACGGCGTGAGACTCTCGAGAGAGGGCAGCTTCGTGGGGATGTGAACATTGTGGATAAAAAAGCTTGACAATGGATGGTAGAGGTGGTAGAATGGGAGTATGAATACAGAGGGCAAGTCTAGCGAAAAAGAACGTGTCGGGAACCGAGCTTGCGCCGGAAAGATGGCAACGACAGGGCCCGACATCGCAACTCCCGAAAAAGGGGCTTGAACGGAGGGCAGTCCGATGCGTAAATATCTGATCTTCTCCTTGTTGGTGGTCTTGACGCTATTCATGGCCGTAGGAAGTGTCGGAGCAAATCGAGGGGCCTTTGTGGCGCCGGCCAGCGGCGACCAGGAGGTTCCTCCCGTCAACACGAGGGCACGAGGCAACGCAGTCTTTCAGCTCAGTCGCGATGAGACAGAACTGAGCTACAGGTTGATCGTGGCCAATATCGAAAATGTCACGATGGCGCATATTCATCTGGGCGGCGTTGGCGAGAATGGTCCGGTGGTTGTTTGGCTGTACCCGGACAACCCGCCGCCTGATCTGATCCCAGGACGGTTCAGCGGGATCCTGGCCCAGGGCGTGATCACCGATGACGACCTGGTGGGGCCTCTGGCGGGTATGACGGTGGCCGATCTGGTGGACGAGATCTTGGCCGGCAACGCATACACCAATGTACACACCTCCCAGTTCCCAGCGGGCGAGGTCCGCGGTCAGATACGCTAACCGTCTGATCGTCAGGTTCTCCAGTAACATCATAGACTCCTGTGGTCCCTCTGGCGGTACGCGCTCACCGCCAGAGGGAACTCTTGTGCTAGGGACCTGCCATATCGCGCGCACGCCTGTAAGCGAGTGCGCCTGGCAGCCCGCGCAACAGAGGTACCTGCAACTTTCGCCGACGATCCTTTGGGCGCATCTTGTGCGCCGGTCTCTCTGCTGCTATCATATAGGGTACTGGGTCGAGGAGCGCAGGCCCCTGGCTTGTGTGTGTGACAGCAACCGATCCGGGCTTTCGCCCTTGTAGAGGTGCCTATCGATATGTGTAGCAAGGCCATCGTTAAGTGCAGTAGGGTTTTCCAGCAGAGACGCGAGGGATAGCATGGCACAGTTGTTCGGTCTCACGGATCTGCCACAGTCTCTCCTGTTGCTCATCAACCGCACCATCAGCACGGTGATCATCATCATTGTGCTCATACTGTTCAGCACCCTCATCCGTACCCAGATCCGCTGGCGTCTGCGAGATGCGCCCAACCGCAGGATGCTGGCGCTGTTGGTGCGCAATCTGACCATGGTGCTGGGCGGGGTGGCCATACTCTTTATCTGGCTGGGGGCAGGGGGCGACTTTGCCGTTGCGCTGGGTATCATCGGCGCTGGGGTGGCCTTTGCGTCCCAAGAGGTGATCGGGTCCTTTGCGGGGTACCTCATCATTATCTCGGGCAATCTCTTTCGCATCGGCGACCGGGTCAGCTTTGGCGAGATCATGGGCGATGTGGTCGACTTGAACCTCATGCGCACGACGATGATGGAGATCGGCGCCTGGGTCGACGCCGATCAGTATAGTGGACGGCTGGTGACCATCTCGAACCGAAGCGCGCTGAACACACCGATCTATAACTATACCAAGTACAATCCCTACATCTGGGACGAGATCGTGCTGCCCGTTCCCTACACCGACGATTGGCGCCGGGCCATCGAGCTCATCCTGGCAGAGGCCGAGGAGCACAGCGCCGAGTTCCAGCAGCCTGCGCAGGCGGCCTTTGCCTCGCTGGCCAGACGCTATCCCATCTCGACCACCGAGGTGGAGCCTACGGTGTTTCTGCGGATGACCGATAACTGGATCGAGATCACCCTGCGCTATGTGGTGGACACCCGCCGACGTCGGCCCGTCCAGGTGGCTCTTGTGCGCGACATCATCGAGGCATTCGAGGCCACACCGGATGTGTCCGTGGCTTCGACCACCTTTGACATCGTTGGCATGCCACCCCTGGAGGCCAGAGTGACCGGCCGGGATGCCAAGCACGACGATGGGCATGGCGCGAGCTAGCATCGTCGCCGCCTGCTTTGACACGCCGGGCATAGCCTCATAGAGTATCCCCAAATCACCCGAGTGCATGCCGATGGCAGGATCTGTCTCCCCATGGACACTGTGCGCCGCAACCAGACTCGTGCTTGGACCGTCCTTGTGCTCGGCCTGGCGATGGCGCTGGGCACAGCGCTGCGGCTGCAAGGGCTCGATGCCCTGAGCCTCTGGTATGACGAGGGCTGGACGCTCTATCTCACACGCGCCGGATTTGTCGAGACGTTGCGCCAGATGGCGCGCCACGCCGATCCGCATCCCCCCGCCTATTACTTGATGCTCGTCCCCTGGTTGCGCGTGCTGGGGCACCAGGCCTGGTCTGCGCGGGCGTTTTCCGCCCTGATGGGGGTGCTGACCATCCCCGCCATCTACTATGCAGGACGCCAACTGTACG
>SKRJ01000235.1 GCA_007118555.1 Anaerolineae bacterium
GGCTCCCGCATATATAGAGAGGCCTACATCCATTCGCACCCCCTGCAGATCGCGCACGGGGCGCATGTCGCACTCGATGGCGGTGAGGGCGGGATGGACGGGCAGGATCGTGTGCCCCAGGGACTCGAGCACAGGCATAAAGTGGCCCTTGGAGCCCAGGGCGGGGTGGGCCTTGCCGCCGGTGGCCACAATGGCCCGGTCCACATGGCGGGTCTCGCCCCCGGTCACCAGGGCCATGCCCTGGCCCTCGGGCCGCAGATCGCTAACCTGGGTCTGCAGATGCACGTGTACGCCCGCCAGTTCGAGGGCGGCGGCCAGGGCATCGGCTACGGTGGCGGCCGAGTCCGAGAGCGGATAGCACCATCCGTCGTCGGTGGCATAGGTAGGGATGCCCAGTTCGTCCAGTCGCTGCAGGATGCGCTCGGGGCCGCAGCGCGCCAGGATGGGGTCCAGGGCCTCGGGCGCATCGGTGACATAGCGCTCGGGCCGGGCCTCCCGATTGCTGATGTTGCAGCGCCCATTGCCCGTCACCAGGAGCTTGCGGCCCACCATGGCGTTGGTGTCAAAGAGCGAGACCCGGGCGCCCAGCGCGGCGGCCTCCAGCGCGGCCATGATGCCCGCGGGCCCCGCGCCGATGATCCCCACCTGTTTTGCCATGGCTTTTGTCCTCAGCCCCGGGTCAGGGCGCTGGGCAGTATGCGGATTGGCAGTCTCTCACCCTCGGAAAAGGAACCGCGCGCCATGGCGATCAGGAACAGGACGGCGCCCACAAAGCGGATCACCGCCGACACGATCAGATTCGCGTTAAACCCATAGGTGGCATAGAGCCAGGCGGCGGGCAGCGGGCCGATGATCGAGGCCACGCCGTTGATGGTGTTAAAGATGGCGATGAACTGGGCGCGAAAGCGGGGCGGCGTGATGCGCAGCATCAGGGGCATGGCGGCCACATGCACCCCGGCCCAGGCGATGATGCCGTAGACCCGCACCAGCCCCACCTCAAAGGGCGTCCGCGCAAAGATCCATCCCAGGGGCATCAGCGGGACCAGCAACATGCCCAGGGCTGTGACCCGCTGGGCGCCCTTTTGGTCCACCAGGTTGCCCGCAAAGCGCACGACGAATACATTGACCAGGGTCACGATGGTGGCCAGCAGTGAGATCGTATCCACGCCAAAGCCCAGGTTCTCGACCATGTGCACGGAAAAGAACGGCGCCGACACTTGCAGGCCCAAGGTCCAGATAAAGTTGATGATACAGAACAGGACAAAGGTCTTGTCATGACGAAAGTGGCGCAGGCCCTCGCCAAAGCCCGAGGCGGCCGTGGCGGCGCTCTCCGCCCCGGGGACATCCGGGACGCGCGCGAAAAAGTAGGTGGCCCCAAACCCAAACAGCGCCGCGAGGAGTAGCGTGATCTGAAAGCCGCCCACGCCTCCGATGGACTGGATCAAGAACCCCGCCACCGGCAGCGTGACGACCGTCACCGCGCTGGCGGCCATCATGCGGGCGCCCGTATAGCGTCCACGGATGGCATCGGGCACCAGATCGCCAAAGAGCGAGTTGAACGGCGGGACGCTCACGGCGCCCATAAAGGCGCGAATGGCCGCGAGCACCAGCACCATCGTGATGACCGGCCCGGTGCGCACGATCATTAGGGGCGCCAGCGCCGACAGAAGCAGCGCGATACGGCCGATGCCGCCGGCGCTCAGCAGCACCCAGCGTTTGCGTTTGCCCGTGGCCGAGACGAGCCAGGCGCCCGCCAGCGGAGCCAGCAGGGCCACGCCGCTGGTGACCGACGCCCGCGCGCCGATGGTAGCGGAAGAGGCGCCCAGCGCCAGCAGATAGAGCACCTCAAAGTCGGCAAAAAACGCTACACTGATCGAGGACAACAGGCCGTCCCACCAGAGCATCTGTAGGCCGTAACGCTGCTCGTTGTTGGTGCCGTCCTCCGGATAGGGTCTGGCAACAAGCTGCCACAGGTTGCGTCCGATGTGGCCGAAGTCGGGTTGGGTGAACAAGTGCGACAGGTTGCGCCCGATGCGTGACAGATCGGGTCTCATGCGGTCTTTTTCCCCCTGGTCTGATTCTCTCTCCCGCGACCCGGTGGCGAGTCGCGACGTCCTCGATTATTATAGCCAGGGGCCCTGTCGCTGTCATACGGCGTGGCGGGTGCATGGTCGTCGCATAGGGAGATCGGCGCCAGATCGTTAGGCACCAAAACGCCGATTTGAGAAATCGGGCAACAAGCGCGATAATGTAGGGGAACGTGCCTATAGGTGGGCACCATTCCAAGATGGGGGTATAGCACGTAGTGAGTATCAAGACATTGTTTGGCAAGGAGATGGTCGGGCTCTGGACGCGGGATCTGATCGTCACTACGCTGGCCGTCTTCTTGATGCGTTTTGGCGAGGGCATCCTGGGCGGGGCCCGCATGAACTTTTTTGTCGACACCCTGGGCATCACGGGCGCGCAGGTGCTCTGGCTGGAGGGCATCCGTGAGGTACCGGGCCTGCTGCTGATCTTTATCGCGGCGCTGATCATGCGTCTGCCCCTGTCCTGGCGGGCGGCGGGCGCGGCCCTGATCCTGGGTCTGGGCTATATGTCCTTTGCCCTGGTCCAATCCTACACGGGGCTGCTGGCCGCGGCCATTGCGGCGAGCTTTGGCCTGCACATCTACCAGCCCATCGGCCCGGCGCTGGGCCTGGCGTTGGCCTCGGGCAAGACCCGGGGGCGCGTGTTGGGCCTGCTGGCCTCGGTGGGCTCGCTGGCCGGCATCGCCGGTATCGGCGCGCTGGCCATCACCTCGAACCTGATGCGGGACATCTCGCTGCGCTGGTACTATGTCATCGGCGGCGTGATCATCTCGCTTTCGGCGTTGGTCTTTTGGCGGCTCTCGGCCAGCCTGGGCGCCACGGCTCAGGCCCAGCCCCGCATGGTGGTCAAGAGGCGGTATTGGCGGTTCTACCTGCTCAAGTTCTTTGAGGGCTCGCGCAAAGAGATCCTGGGCAGCTTTTGCCTGCTGGTACTGGTCCAGTTCTTTGGCTGGGAGATCTGGCGGACCAGCACCCTGCTGCTGGTGGCTTCGGTGTTGAGCATGGTGGCATCGCCCTATCTCGGCGCGGCGGTGGACCGCTTTGGCGCCAAGGCCTCGCTGGCGGTGAGCTATGCGGTCCTGGCCATGGCGGCGGTGGGCTATGCCGTGATCCCGGATGCGATGATCCTGGCGGGCATCTATGTCGTCATCCGGCTGGCCCATATCCTCAACCTGGGCCTCAGCGTCTATGCGCATGAAAAGGCCCCCGCCGAGGAGCTGAATCCCACGCTGGCTGCGGGCGTCAGCTTTGACCACGTGAGCTCGGTGAGCATGCCGTTCATCTTTGGGGCCATGATGGCCACCACCGGCCGGTACGCCGAGGTGTACTGGCTGGCAGCGGTGCTGATCGGCATCTCGGTCGTGTTCGTGCTGCGCATGCAGACGGCCGAGGAGCCCCAGCCGATGCCCGAGCTGGCGCCGGCCGAATAGGTTCCGTTGGTGCGACGTATAACGGGAGCGCCTGCCGACGTGCAGCGGGCGCTCCCGTCTCTGTTTGCCGCCTATGCGTCCGGCTTGGCGAGGCGGTCCAGGGCGCGGCGCAAGGCCTGGCGCGCGCGATAGAGCCGCTGATAGGTCTGCTGGCCCGGTGGCAGCCCAAGGAGCGCCGCCGCCCTGGCGACCGAGCCGAACCGCAGGGTCGCGAGCAGCAGGCGTCGTTGGCCCGTCGGCAGGGTGCGCAGTGCGGCGGCCAGTTCCCGCGCCAGATCCTCTCCTTCCAGGCCGAGCTCGGCGACGTCGGGCTGCACGAGCTGTGCGGCCGCGCCGTGGGGCAGGCAATCGCCATCGGCGCGCGCCTCGACATCGCGGGGCTCGTCCAGGGCCAACGATCCGGGGGACAGCGGGATCTCGACCCCGGTCCACAGCCGCTGGGGACGCCGCCGATAGTAGCGCGCGCCGCCATGCCACAGGTGCCGGCGCCATGCGGCCCACAGGGCGCTTTCCGGCGGACGGGGCTCTTGCGCCGCCCAGGCCATAGCCAGCTCGCGAAAGCCGAGAAAGAGGTCCTGATGCAGGTCGTCGGCATCGTAAAAGCCGCCCTGGCCCGCCCGTAACCGGATCAGGGTGGTGTGACAGGCGTGCCGCGCCAGCCGCCATGCCTCGCGCCACAGCAGCTCTAATGCGTCCGCCGACAGCGGGGTGCGTTCGGTCATAGCGCATCCTCCGGTTCGATGATGTGGGACTCGGTGGGCGGCAGGGGCGTCTGGGGCAGCGCGGCGCACAGGGCCGCCGAGATCAGCAGGTCGTCGTGGATGGCGGGATCGGAAACGCCCCAGCGCATCTGCTGGTGGGGGCCGTCACTCAACTCGTAGCGGGCAGCGGCCACCTCGCGCCAGAAACGCTGCTGCGCAGGGCTGTCGTCGACGCGGTGATCCAGGAAGCGCCCCGAGCTGCACAGCCCCAGGAACTCCCAGCCCAGGCGGCTCTTGCTCTGGGCCGTGAACACAAAGGGGATGACCCGCGCCCCCAGCATGTGCTTGAGGTTCGAGGCCAACCCCGCGCCTACGCCCGTCGCGTCGATCACCACATGGCGCGCGCCCCACAGGTCCGCCAGGTGCGCCAACGCCCCCGCCAGCTCGTGCTGCGGCGTGCCCGTCCATACGTAGCGCTCCATCACCAGATAGCGGGGCAGGCCCCGGCCGTCGGCGTCGTAGGGGCTGGCGGCGATCTCGACCACGGTGGCGGCCGTGCTGTCGCGGCGGCGCTCGGTCTCGGGGCTGCCGGGTGACAGCGCCTCTCCTGCCACGTCGATGAGCAGGGCATAGGCGCGGCCCGCGGTGGGGCCCTGCTGGCGCGGGTGTCCGCCGCGCATCAGGGCCTGGGTGGTGGGTGGGAACA
>SKRJ01000257.1 GCA_007118555.1 Anaerolineae bacterium
GTGGGGCCGCGAGGGCGCCTCTTGCTCGATGGCTGTTGATGGTGCTCGTGATGCTTGGTTCGCTGGGCTTGGCCCGCCCCGCCTGGGCGCAGCGTGATGCCGCAGATTCGGATTGCACGTTGCCCCGCGAGTTGGGCGCCGGCACCTGGTTCCTGGCATCGATGGCATCTGTCGATCTGTGCGACCTTTTGCGCCCCCCCGAACCTCAACCTGTGGCAAGGGCCACGCCACGCGCTACGCCAAGAGCCACGCCCACGGCGACTCTTGCTCGACCCCAGGAGCACGTTGTCGAGGAGGGTGATACGCTCCTGGAGATCGCCTTCCAGTATGGTGTTACGGTCGAGGCCTTGATGGCGATGAACGACCTCGAGGATGAGAGCCTGCTGGCCATCGGCATGGTGCTCCGCATTCCTGGCGAGGACGACGATCTCGGCGGCGAGACAGCTCTCTCCGAGACGGGCGACGTAGCGCGGATACAGATGGCGGTCTGCCGTTCGGACGTGCTAGAGAGGCCGCTGGATCTGGCCCTGGAGCCGATTCGCATTCGGGCCCACCGTGGCGTGCTCTATATGCTGGCAGGCGGGCAGCTCTATGCCCTGCAAGAAGGCGATCTGGATCGGCCGGCCCCAACGCGTCCTGTCGCGATTATGCCACAGAATCTCCAGGTGAACTCTGTGCCGGTACAAGAGCTGATGGACCTGGTCGTGAACGATGCCACCGGCGAGTTGATCCTGCTCGACAAGACGGGCGACGTGTTCGCGTACCAGCCCACCTCGGGCCGCTGGTCGGTGCACATGATCGCCCAAAGACTGCCCGAAGTCTGGCTCGATCCCCAGTTCCTCAACCTTGCGGTGCTCAATGGCGTCGTGTATGGCCTGGATCTGGATGGCGCGCGGCTCTGGCGGCTGGCGACCGATCAGGGACGGCCGGTGCTGGAGCAGGCGCAGGGGCATCTGTCCCGCGCGGCGGATATGGCCGCCATGGATGGCCGGCTCTACTTGGTCAACGCCGACGGCACCCTGTCGAGTATAGACGGCGCGCCGTTTCGCCGAGATATCGAGCGACTGCGCTGGGCCGCGGATCTGAGCGCGGTGGATGGCAGTCTGCTGGCCGTCGATGCCGACGGGCGGCGCGTTGTGCTCCTCGATGGCGCCGAGAGCACCGACGTCACTCTGGCGGTGCCAGGCATGCAGCGGCTGCGCAGCGCGACGCTCTCGGGCCGAACGGTGTATGCTGTGGCAGGTCCCAAGTTGTACCGGTTCGATCTCGACGGGGCGTCGCGCACCTGCCCGCCAGCGCCCTATGATGACCGCTGGCTGTTCCACGGGCTGGATCTGGAGCAGACTTTGCCCACCTTCCAACTGCCCTATCCGGGCGGGGTGCTCCCCAACCGACCTCGCTCCTATCCCGGGGCGCGACGCCTGTATCGCTTTGGCATCCATGAGGGTGTGGACTTTTACCAGGGCGATGCGCCGGGGCTCGCCTTTGGCAGCCCGGTGCGCTCTATCGGCGACGGCGTGGTGGTGCGTATCGACCATGACTTTCGCGAGATGACGCCCGAAGAGTACGTGCCCATGATGAACGAGATCTATGCCCTGCACACCACGCCGGAAGAGTACCTGGACAAGCTGCGCGGGCAGCAGGTCTGGGTGGAGCATGGGCCGGGCCTCATTGTGCGCTATGCGCACCTGGCGGGGGTGGCCTCGGACCTGCAGGTGGGCGATCGTGTGGTGGCGGGGCAGCATCTGGGTGGCACCGGCGTCTCGGGCACCAGCAGCGGCGTCTACGGGAGAACCGATGCGTACCATCTCCACTGGGAGATCTGGATCCACGGGCGCTATCTTGGCTATGGCCTCACCCTGCGCGAGACAATGCGGCTCTGGCAGCAGATCTTTTAGGCGGCATTCCCGCACTCGGTGAGCCACTGGCGGAACCCCAAGGGAGTCATGATGCATTCGACAGCTCTTGCCGGTCGTGTTGCCTTTCTCACCGGCGTCAGCCGGCAGATCGGGATCGGTTTCGGCATCGCCAAGCGGCTTGCGAGCAAGGGCGCCGACCTATACGTCCATGGCTATACGCCCTATGATGCCGAGCATCCCTGGGGCGCCGACGCCGAGGGCATGGCGCCGATGGTCGAGACGTTGCGCGGATACGGCGTGCGCGTCGAGGCCTGTGAGGCCGACCTGCTGGAGCCCGCGGCCCCTGAGCAGGCCATGTCCGCTGCCGTTCAGGCCCTGGGGCATGTGGACATCCTGGTCGCCAACCATGCCTACAGCACCATGGGCGCCCTGGAGGAGCTCACCGCAGAGGAGATCGACCGGCATCTGCTCATCAACGTGCGGGGCAGCCTGCTCCTGATCAAGGCCTTTGCGGCCCAGCATGATGGCCGGCCGGGTGGGCGCGTAATCCTGATGACCTCGGGCCAGCATCTGGGCCCCATGCCCGGGGAGCTGGCCTATATCGCCTCCAAGGGGGCGCTGCACCAGCTCACGGCCAGCCTGTCGGCGCATCTGATTCCCCGGGGCATCACGGTAAACACGGTGAACCCCGGCGCCACCGACACGGGCTATGCGTCGCCCGAGCTCTATCAGCAGGTGCTCGACATGGAGCCTCTGGGACGCTGGGGCGAGCCCGACGACGCAGCGCGGCTGATCGCCTGGCTGGCCACGGACGATGCACGCTGGATCACCGGGCAGGTGATCAACTCTTCCGGCGGGGGGCCCTAAGGGTCGCCGCTCCTCTGCCATAGTCCTCCCACCTTGCCGCACTCATAGGCGACAACTCCGACCCTTTCCGCCACAGTCCACCTCTCACCGCGTCTCGCTCGCAAGAGCGCACGGCGGTGACTGAGTCGGGATTTCGCTGCAATCGTGTATCGATCGATATCCCGATGGGCGAACACAAGGTTCGCCCCCTACCAAATACTCAATAAAAGTGGAATAAACAGTAAGGGCGAAGCTCGTCTTCGCTTACTGCGCCAGCTATTCCACAGGAGGAGGACCACTATGCGGACTTTGACATCGCCGTGTAGGAGCGCCTCTGCCCCTTGTGTATGGGCTGGCTGCCTGCTACGATGGGATCACATGATTATGTACAGGCCTATCGGGCTGGGAGGCCCACAGGGCTATAGTGAGAGCCTACTCTCTCGCTGAGCATATGCACTTGGAGGTTCATGATGAGTGAGATAACGGTAATCGGCCTGGGCGCGATGGGCTCGGGCATCGCCCGCGCGCTCTTGGAGGCCGGCTATGACATCACGGTATGGAATCGCACGGCGGCCAAGGCCGAGCCGCTGGTGCAGGCGGGGGCCACCCTGGCGCCCGATCCGGCGGCGGCCATCGGCGCCAGCCCCATCTTGTTGGTGTGTGTCGACAGCTTTGCCGTGACACGGGAGATTCTTTCCGCGGCAGGCGTGGCGCAGCAGTTGGTCGGTCGCACCCTGTTGCAGGCCAGCCACGGCACGCCCCAAGAGGCGCGCGAGGCCGAGCGCTGGGCCCAGGAGCAGGGCGCGGCCTTTCTCGACGTCAACCTGTGGGCCTACCCGGAGCAGATGGGGACCCCTGACGCACGCATGATCGTCGCCGGCGCCGAGGACGCCTATCGTCGCTGCGAGGCACTCCTGGATGCGCTCGCCGGTACGGTGGTCTACTATGGTGAGCAGGTGGAAGCGGCGTCGGCGCTGGATCAGGCCATGACGGCGTTCTACTATGGCGCGTTTGTGAGCAGCCTCCATGGGGCGCGCATCTGTGAGGCGGCGGGCATTCGCACGGACCGTCTTGCGGACATGATGGTCCAGTTCATGCCGCTCATCAGCGAGACCGTGAAATGGGTGGGCGACCGGGTTCAGGCCGACGAGTATGTCGGCTCGTTGGCGACGTTGCGGACGGGGGCGATTGGCGCAGAGACTCTGCTGCAGCAGGCACGCGATAGCGGCATTGACACCAGCTTTCCCGAGTTTGTGACCGCGTTCTTTCAGCGGGGGTTGGACGCCGGGCTGGGCGACCAGGATGCGCCCGCGATGATCAAGGTGCTGCGGGGCTGAGCGCAGTCCCGCACGTGGCCGGCGCGCCATCCTGGGTGGGTGTGGCATTTGCGCACCCGCCCTGATTCGCATACACTGGCGCCATTGTTAACCCCTACCAGCGAGGAGCCGCGCTATGTCCGCCCAACTGCGCCCGTACAAGCATGCCACCGACTATGACCGGGTCAGCGAGTTCCTGATCGCACACTATGAGCCGGGCAATCGCGACGGCAACTACCTGGAGCCCGCCTGGGAGTACATGCACCACCACCCCGCCATGGACCCCTCGGTGCGGGAGCATATCGGGATCTGGGAAGAGGGAGGCGAGATCGTCGGCGTCGTCCATCCCGAGTGGGAGTTGGGCGAGGCGTTCTTCGAGTTCCACCCTGAGCACCGCGATCTGGGACAAGAGATGCTGGACTATGCCGAGGCCCATCTGGTGGGACGCGAGCAGCCCGATGGCCCGGCACATCTGCATGTATGGGTCAACGACTGGGACGAAGCCTTTCAGGCGCTGCTGGCCGAACGCGGCTATGCGCATGTTCTTGACAAGGATTGGCCCATGGCGCGGCTCGCGATGCCTGATCCCTTTCCCGAGATCTCTTTGCCGCAGGGATACGCCCTCACTGATCTGGCGCAAGAGCCCGATTGGGCCAAGGTACACCGGGCCCTGTGGCGCGGGTTCGGCCACGAGGGCGAGCCGCCTGACGGCCAGGAGGAGCTGGACGAGCGTCGCGCCATGTTCGATACGCCCAAGGCTCGTCGTGATCTCAAGATCGCCGTGCGAGCGCCCAGCGGCGCTTTCGTGGCCTTTTGCTGCACCTTTTACGAGCCGAGCGGGCATTTCTGCTATGTGGAGCCGGTGGCTA
>SKRJ01000184.1 GCA_007118555.1 Anaerolineae bacterium
CAGCAGCTCGTCATAGCGCTCGCGGGCGATAATGGCTGTGCCCTCGATGGGGATGCCCTTGACCAGCAGCACCCGGTCGCCCTCCCGGGCCCCGGCGGTGGTCAGCAGGCGCTCACGGGGCACCTCACCGATCAGGACGCCCACGACGATGGGCCTGTCGAGGCCCCAGGTTACCTCGGTGTGCCCCCCTACGAGCAGAATGCCCAGGCTCTCGCAGGCCTCGTGCAACTGGCGAAAGATGCCCTCGACGAGGGCCGGCGTCGTGCTCTCGGCGGGGAGCAGCACCGTGTTGAGCATCCAGAGGGGGCGCGCGCCGCTGGTGACGATGTCGTTGGCGTTGACATGCACGGCGTACCAGCCGATCTGGTCGGTGGCAAAGGTGATGGGGTCGGTCTTGACCACCATGTAGCGCTCACCCATATCGATGACGGCCACATCCTCGCCCACGCGAGGCCCGGTGACCAGGCGCTCGTCGGTGCAGGTGTATTGGGACAGGAGGGCGTCGAGAAACTCGAGGGGCAGCTTGCCCGCCGGGAACGGCGTATCAGGGTGGGTCACGAGAGAGTGTTCACCTCACGGGTGTGGTAGCCGGGCGCCAGGGGACGAGACGATCAATGGGATGCCGCGAGTCACGCCGCCATCATGTCCTTTTTTCGAGCAGCTCGAGCCAATAGCAGGTCTGGTCGCGGCCGCGTTCTTTGGCGAGATAGCAGGCGCGATCGGCCCATTGGACCAACTGCTCGGCCGTGTTGGCTTGCTCGTGCGAGACAACCACCCCGAGGCTGGCAGTGAGATGGATCTTGTGCTCGCCGACGATGAACGGCTCCTCGCGGATCTGTTTTCGCAGCCGGCCCGCCAGCACCATGACCTGCTCGGGCCCGCATCCCGGGGCCAACACGATGAACTCGTCGCCGCCATAGCGCGCGACCGAGTCGGATATGCGCACGGCGGACCGCAGGCGTTTGGCGATCTCGCGCAAGAGGGCATCCCCGGCCTGATGCCCAAAGCGGTTGTTCACCGCCTTGAGGCTGTGCACGGGATCCCGATCCATATCGAGCATGATGACGCCTACGGGCTCGTCCTGACGTGCCGCACGAGCAAGCTCGGCTTCCAGCAACTCGTAAAAGTGACCATGGTTGAACAGTCCCGTCAGGCTGTCGCGGGTGGCCAGATCACGCATGCGCGCCACGAGGTAGGTGTTCTGTAGCGCGATGCCCCCCTGCGAACTGAGCACGCGCAGCAGATCCAGATCTTCTTGCGCAAAGGGATCGGGGCGATAGCGCGCCACCAGCGTGAGGCCCAGGGCCGTCTCGCGTGCGACCAGCGGTTCCGTCTTCCAAGAGCTCCAGGTCTGACCGTTCACTTCTTCCGTACCATTGACAAGGTGTGTCTGGATGATCTGCGGCTCTGCCTTGAGCAGAACGCCCGATTCTGAGATCAACCTCCCCACCAGGGCCTCGACGGCGCACCGAGAGAGTTTGCGCTGTCCCACGATGGCCATCACAGGCCGCTCGGTCAGATCCTCCGAGAACACCAGCACGGCCGCCGCATCACAGTTGATGACGCCGGCCAGCGCCTGGCCCAGCACCGCCGTCATATCGGTGACGCCCAGCTCACCCTCCAGGGCGCGGCCAATATGCTCAAAGGAGCGTAGCTGGCGCTGTCTGGAGAGCTCCAGCTCCTGGTTGGCCTCCCGCATCTCGACGATGAGTTGCTCGTTCTGGCGCAGCAGGCTTTGTCGATCGAGCATGCGCCCCACGACCAGGGGGATCAGGTTGAGGATGAACGGCTCTTTTTGGAAATAGTAGGCGGCGCCTAGGTTCAGGGTGGTGGCGGCCGTCTCCAGTTCGCCATAGCCGGTGAGGATGATCACATCGGTTTGCGGCGAGCGCTCCCGAATATGCTGCAACACTTGGACGCCGTTCATGCGCGGCATGATCAGGTCTATGACGGCTGCCTGATAAGAGTTCGCATTCAGCAGATCGATCGCTACCTGGCCATCCTCGGCCAGGTCTACCGCATAGCCTTCGCGCACGAGAGAGCGCCGCAGGATCTCGCGGATCTCGGGCGAGTCATCGACGACAAGAACGTTTGCCAGAGACATATTCAGCGCTCCATGATACGGATGCCATCCGCCCCAGCGACAATGACGCAGTGCACCATCCCCAAGAAGAGGCCGGTCTCCACAACACCGGGGATAGAGAGGATCTCGGCCTCGAGCTCATACGGGCAGGAGATGCCCGGATAGTGACAGTCCAGGACATAGTTGCCCTCATCGGTCAGATAGGGTTCGCCGTTAACGTGGCGCAGAACGGGCCGGGCGCCAGTGTCCTCGAGAGCGGCCCGGGTGTTGCGCCACCCAAAGCGGATCACCTCGACCGGAACGGGGCTCTTGGTGCCCAGGCGGTCGACCAGCTTGGACTCGTCGACGACAATGATCTCGTAGCGGGTGGAATAGGCCACGATCTTTTCCCGCAGGAGAAACCCGCCCAGGCCCTTGATCACGTTATAGTCCGGGTCCACCTCGTCGGCGCCGTCAATCGTGACATCGATCTGGCCATGCTCCTCCAACGTGGTCAGAGGGATGCCCTCGGCCCGGGCTAACGTCTCGGTCTCGATGGAGGTGGGCACCCCGACGACATCCCGCAGCTCGCCCGAGCGCAGCTTTTGCCCGATGCGCAGCGTGGCATAGCGGGCGGTCGAGCCACTGCCCAGCCCAACGACCATGCCATCCTGCACGTATTCCGCCGCGCGGTCGCCCGCCTGACGTTTCAACTCTTCCACAGCGATCATGACGCCCCCCAAGCCTGTGGCGGTTCGATGCCTTCTCCCTCTACGACTGCGTGATTATAAACGGGCTTGGGCACATTGCCAAGGAGGTTGGCCAAGGCGCAGTTCTCGGGGGTCACCGGGCCTCAAAGGCCCGTTCGAGCGCCGCCATATCCACCTTGGTCATCTGCAAAAAGGCGATCATCACCCTGTCGACACGGTCCTGATCCGGACCCTCCAGCATCTGGTCGAGAATCGTCGGTACCACCTGCCACGACAGGCCGTACCTGTCCTTGAGCCAGCCACAGACGCCCTCCTCGCCGCCGGCGGTGAGCTGCTCCCAGTAATAGTCGATCTCTTGCTGGCTGGCACAGTTTACCGCGAAAGAAATGGCCTCGGAAAAGGTGAAGTGCGGGCCGCCATTGAGCGCGAGGAACCGTTGCCCATCCAGCTCGAACTCGACGGTCATGACGCTGCCGGGCGGCCGCCCATGCGTCTCCTGCCCGGCCTCACTATAGTGCAGAACCCGGTTGATCCTGGCATTGTCGAATATGGACGTATAGAACTCGGCTGCCTCCAGCGCCTGGCTGTCGAACCACAGGCATGGAGCAATCCTTTGTACTGTTGCCATAGTCGTCTCCCCTGTTTCCCGTATCTGTAGATCGCTCGGGGCGATCCGAGACGATTTGGACACATCTCTATGTGCAGAATAGGCCCTGGGGACGGGAGCGTCAAGAGATCTCTGCAAGATCGGCATATATGCGTACACCGGTGTGTTGGGAATAGCCGCGGGATACCGTGACGCTATGACGTCAGCAGGCGCTCGATGGCCAGCGCCGCGCCCTCCTCGTCGTTGCTCGCCGTCACCCAGGTGGCCTCGGCCTGCACGGCGGCGGGCGCATTGCCCATGGCGATGGCGGTGCCCGCCACGCGGAACATGTCCAGATCGGGGATGTGATCGCCGATAACGGCGGTCTCGGTGGGATTGATCTCGAGGTGTGCGAGCAGGCGCAGCAGACCGCTGCCCTTGTCGACGTCGCGGGCCGAGGCCCACAGGCCACTGCCGTCCTCCGAGGGGAACAGGCTCACCTGCTGGCCCAGGCGCGCCTGCAGATCGGCCAGCGTCGGGGCCAGGTTCATGCCCTCGTCCCACGCCACGATCTTGAGGCACGGAGCTCTGAGGGCCTCGTTAAAGGGCAGCAGGCCCTCGGCGGCATAGCCCCAGTCCTCGGGCGTCTCGTTGGTCAGGGGGAACCGCAGCGCATAGTGATCGGGATCTGCCTGAAGCAGGATCTGCAGGCCGGGGTGCCGGGCCACCAGCGTATGGACGATATCCTGGGTAACGGGCAAATCCATCCTGGCCTGGTGGCCATAGCCGCTGGGCTCGTGGACGAGGTGCGCGCCCCCCATGAACACCCCCGTCTCGCAGAGAAAGGGCGCCTGCGGTACCTTGACGCGGGCAAAGCGCTGGGGGACGGCCGTCGCCACCAGGAGGGTGACGCCCGCGTCCTGCAGGACATGCAGAGCCCGGGCCACGCGAGGGCGCAGCACACCAGCCGAATCGAGGAGCGTACCATCGACATCAAAGCAGATCGCACGGTGGAGCAAAGCATTCCTCCTATCGGCTAGCCCAGGTTCGCCAGGGTGACGGCTACCAACGCCAGCCCCATGCCCAACGACTCGCGCCGCGTGATGCGCTCGGCCCAGGCGGCGCGGGCGAACAGGCCCGCGAACACCAGGCTGATCGAGGCCATAAAGGGGAATACCAGGATGCCGGGCAGAATGCGCAGGCTGCTCAAAAAGGCCAGGTTGGCCAGGGCGTTGGTCAGGCCGAGGGCAATGCCCCAGAGCAGGTCCTTGCGGGCCAGGGTCGGGCCGGTGCGCAGCCAGTTGGCCAGCGTTACGAGGCACGCCGCACCGAACAGGACCGACAGCAAGAGGGCGTCCTGGCCCGTGTTCGATTGCATCTGGAACGCCTTCATCAGGGTGCGCTCGATGCCCGTGCCAGCAAAGAGCGCGATGCCGTACAAGATGGCCGGCCGGCTGAGGGCCTGCGCGGCGCGGGGCCGGAGCACCAGAAGCGGCAGCGCTACGGTGGCCAGCAGTGCTCCCA
>SKRJ01000398.1 GCA_007118555.1 Anaerolineae bacterium
CATGTGGTGCGCCGGCTGCCAGCGCACCGCTAGCTTGTGAGGGCGTGCCCGCTGGTTGGCTCATGAATGCCAAGGATACTGATGATGGGGATATCCGATAGCTCGGAGCAGATGATAACTGGACAACTTGCTCGTTCGCGTTTCTTTCCGCGTCAACTGGTGACCGCGGCAGATCTGAACGCGGACCAGACCTATTTCCGGGAGCTTGTGCGTCGCCATAACCGCTATTTACATGGCTGTGGTGTCGTGTGCGGCCTGGAGGTGCTGTTGGCCGAGGATGAAGAGGGCCATCCGCAGGTGGTGGTCATGCCCGGCCAGGCCATCAGCCCACAAGGTGATGATATCCACGTCCCGGAGCAGCAGACGATCCCTATGAATACCGTGCAAGAGTGCATCGGCCCGGCCGGGGAACGGCGTCTCTATGTCGTCCTGCGCCATGTCGAGACACCGCTCTGCCCTGTGCCGACTCTGCCGGGCCCCTGCATGCCTACAGCCGGCCAGCAGTTCTCTCGCCTGGAGGCCGGCTTTAAGCTTGACTGCATGGGCGAGCTGCCCTCGGGTTGTGGCGAGGAGCCACCCTGCGGCGACCTGACGTGCGAGCTGCTGCGCGACACGGCGTGTGCCACCGCAGTCTGCCCGGGCTATGGCGCCGATCCCTGGGTGATCCTGGCCGCTCTGGATCTGGACGCCCAGGGCGCTGTGAGCGCCATCGACTATGGCGTGCGCCGGCGGGTGCTCTCGGTCCAGTTTCTGGTCGAGGCGCTGCGCTGCCTGCTGCCCCGCGTTACGGCAATAGCGCCCAGTTCTGGGGTCCAGGGCACACGCATGCTGGTCGTGGTCCACGGCGAACGCTTGGCGGAGGCCCGCGTGGTGCGCTTTGAGGGTGCGGGCATCCGCGCGCCCATCATATCACAGGCCCAGGATGGCGGCTGGATCCTGCTCCAGATGGATATCGCCGACGACGCGGCCCTTGGTCCACAGGGGTTCCAGGTCATCACGCCCCGGGGTGTCGCCAATAGCACCGCCTGTGGGGTACAGTTCACCGTGCTGCCACGGGCTCCCGGATATGGGTACGGATACGGCTACCTGCCCTATGGCGCATACGGAGACCATGGGACGCCCGGCATCGGAGGGCGACTGCTATGAGCGGACCAACCCCCACCATGCTGCCGGTTGCAAAAGGCGTTCGCAGGGCCGTCTGGAGCTTTTGGAGCCGCCCTTTTCAGGTCCATCATCACCAGGGGTGGGTCAGTCAGAAGCATCATCTGTTGTCCTGGATCCTGAGCGTGGAGACCGCCCGACAGCATTATCCAGAGACGAGCCTGGTCACCGATGAGGCCGGCGCGGCCATGCTGATCGATGGCCTGGGGCTGTCCTTTGACTACGTCTCCACCCAGTTGGACGAGCTACACGCAGCGGATACCGACTGGTGGGCCCTGGGCAAGCTGCACGCCTATCGAGCGCAGGAGGAACCGTTCGTACACCTGGACACGGACGTGTTTCTCTGGAATCGCCTGCCCAGGCAAATGGAGATGGCGCCGGTGCTGGCGCAGAATACCGAGCATTTCCCCTTTGTGGGCTCCTGGTATCGGCCCGAGGCCGTTGATGTGGCGGTGCGGGCGACACAGGGCTGGCTGCCGCCAGAATGGACCTGGTACGTCTCTCAGCGCAGGGGGGAGGCCCTCTGTTGTGGCATCTTTGGCGGCAACGACATTGGGTTCATCAATCACTATGCGGACTCGGCGATCCGCTTTATCAAGCATCCGCTGAACCAGACGGCCTGGGACTTGATCGGATTCAAGATCGGCGACAACATCCTGTTCGAGCAGTATTTTCTGTCCGCCTGCATCGCCTATCACGCTCAGCACGAGACCTCGCCCTTTTACGGGGTCTATGCCCATTGCCTGTTTGGCTCGGACGCAGACGCCTTTGACCCGCAAAAGGCCGAGGCCGCCGGTTACACCCACTTGATCGGTGGTGCCAAGGGCGACCGGGCACTGGCCAAGAACCTGGAGGCGAGGGTCGCCCGGGACTACCCCCAGGAGTATCGACGTTGTCTGCATTATCTCCGCCAGATGGAGGCGGCTCCCCAGGCTCGCCCGGAGAGGGAGACGCCATGAGCATGATCAAGGTAGGCCATCGCCGATCAAGGCGGCATGTCCCGGCGCGACATGGCCAGGCCCCCTGTATGCCAGAGGGCTCGGACAGGGATTCCAGCCCGCGGATGCGCCCCGTTTATTTGAAGCGCCAGACGGTCAGCGCCGACGACCTCACGGCGGGCCAAGAGTACCTGCGCCTGCTCCTGCGCGAGCACAACCGGCTCAACCACGGCCCGGGCGTAGTGTGTGGGTTGGAGGTGCTGCCCGCCGACAACGCCGTCAGCGGCCATTCCCGCGTGAGGGTCACCCACGGCTATGCCATTAGCCCCCAGGGCGACGAGATCCACGTGCCGGAAGATCAGCTCGTGGTCATAGACTGTGTGCCCCAGCCAGGGGACGAGTGCCTGAACCCCACGATCACTCCCATGGCCCAGGAGGTCCATCTGGTCATTCGCTATACAGAATCGCTGGCATGTCCTACGCTCCATCAGGTGGCCCCCTGCGACGCCTCGCCTGTCTGCGAGCACCGCCGCGTCGAGGCCGGATTCGATGTCCAATGCCAGACCATTGGCCCACCTCCAACAACTCGGGGTTGCCAGGCGTGGATCGACGAAATGATGCGCTGCGGCCCCCCAGCCTCCCTGAATGAGTTGCCCTTTGCCTTCCTGTGCTCATCCGATGATGCTCCCCCGTGGGTCGTTCTGGCCAGGCTGCACGTGGACGCAGAGGGCCAGGTGGCCGAGATCGACTATGGCGTGCGACAACGCAGCTTTTCCGTTCAGTTGCTGGGCTCGCTGGTACGCTGCATGGCCGGCCTGGCACCTCTCGCCGGCGATGTTGGCCCTCGCTTTGAGATTGATGTAGATCGCGTGGATGGGTTCGGCTGGCGTCTGCTTGCACCCAGTGGAGAGATCATCGTCCGTTCTGGGCGGTTCCTGACGCGTGCCGAGGCCGAAAGAGAATTGGAACGCATCAGGCACCTCGTCTCCTTCCTGCCCGCAGACGGTCCGGTGCTGCTCTCCAGAGCTGGGCAACCCGTCGAAACCGTGTTGGGCATCGGCCCCATCTACAGGCGGAGGCTAGAGGCCCTCGACATTACAACCGTAGGGCATTTGGCCACGGCCCAGCCGGCCGTGGTGGCAGGGGCCCTCGGCGTCGCAACGCGGCGAGCCGCGGCGTTCGTGGAGGCCGCCCACCGGCTACTGAGCGGGTAGATGGAGGAGGCGCATGACAGATTCAAGCCTCCCGCCCCGATCGGCTGACTTTCGCCTCACCGTGGAACGTCTGACGTGCCAGATCAACATGCCTGCTGGCATGGAGCATCCTCTGGTCGCCCGCGAGCGAATCAGCCGCATCGCCCAACATCGAGTGGCCGCCGTGTGCGCCGAGGTGTTGGACCGTCTGCCAGAAGAGGGTGACGCCGTCTACCGTATTCGCCGCTTGCACCTGGAGCTGTGGGTCGATCAAGCGATGTCAGAGGCAGATATCGCCAGCCGCTGGGGACGTCTCCTGGCGGGCAGCACGGTGCGCACCATGGTCCGCGGCGGCCCCGGGCAGGTGATGCGCTTTGACTCGGCCCAGCATCTAGTCGCCTGCTTTTTGCGCGATCTCCTCGATGGTCGCGCCTGGCACCAGTGGTACTATGACGAGTTCCGGCTGCTCGAGCAGCTCCCACCCCCCAGGCTTACCTTGGAGCTGCTGACTCCCCGACCGCATTGGATTGCCCCCATCCTGCTGATGCTGGCGGCTACCGGTCATGGCGACCGACTGATCGAGAGCTGGGGCGAGGCCGACATCGACGCGCTGTGGCAGGCGCTGGGGTTCCCGGGCGCAGTGGGGCTTGGCGCCATAGAACCCGTGCCCGGCGCCCTGGCGCAGGCCTGGCGGCGAACTGCGCTCTCGGGTGGTGTGGACGGCGCTGCCCGGGCGCGCGACCGGCTGCGCCTCTGGCTCGCGCTGGTCGACGGGGATCCTGCCAGCGCACACGACGCAAGGGCGGCCAGGCTATTGCATGCCATGGTCGATCTGACGGCTCTGCTGCGGAGCGAGCCAGAGTTGGCGCCCCTTTTGCTCATGGAGTCCGAGCCGTACCCGGCCTTGCTCCAGCGTATGGCGAGGGGACCGATGGCGTCGTTGGCCGGCTGGCTGGCGAGGGTCGCCGCCCAGGAGGCCGGTCGTCGCACGCTGCGACAGATGGTGGAGGTGATCCAGTCTCGAGGCGGCGGCCGGGCTCTATCGTGCGCACCGGACCAGGCCACGCAAGAGCGGGATCGCAGCCCTGCCGTGGCACAGACCAGTCCCGTGGGCGGCGCATTCCTGCTGGCGCCGGCCTTGGCCGAGACGGGCCTGTGGCAGCGGTGGCGGGACGAGGCGGGCGAGGAGGCTGCCCGCCGTTACCTGTTTGTGGTGGCGCTCAAGGCGCTGGGTCGCGAGCGGGCGCCCCTGCATCTGCGTGATCCGCTGCTGGCGGCTTTGGCCGGTCTCGACGAGCCGCCTGTGGCCGACCTGCGACGCCCACCCGATCCCGACACGCCCGTGGGCGAGTGGGCCCACCGTCTGCCCGCTATCGCTGAGAGGTGGTATCCGGCCCGCGAGCGCCGGCTGCAAGCCGCGATCCTAAAGGACGTCGGCATCGTGCGCGATCAGGCAGCGTGCTGTTGGCTGGCCGCCTGGCCCAACGACGCGCTGCAGACCGGCGACATAACCGAGCGCTGGTGCAGGATGGCCGCGGAGCCCGCCGAGATCCTGTGCGAGCTCGACGAATCCGAGCGACTGGCGA
>SKRJ01000301.1 GCA_007118555.1 Anaerolineae bacterium
CGGGCACTGGGACGGCCACGCCTGCTGGGCGAACCACCTGGTGTTCCCCTATTGGGTCGTCTCGGCGCTGCAGTGGTCCACCGATACGCGCGACCCCTACAGCAGCAGCCACGGCTATGTGCAGAACATCATGCGGTGGAGCCCGCTCAGCCCGGCGCATCAGGACGAGCCGCCCATCTCGTGGGAGCAGATCCGCGGCATTAGCGAGCGGGTGTATGGCACGCCCGAGGCGCTGGACCCCCACAGCGGCTATGACGCCAAGGCCCACCCCGCTGCCTATCACGATCGCCGCTCGGTGATGAAGGACTCGCTGCCCACCGACGATCAGGTGTTCCCGCTGATCTATAGCATCACGACGGAGGATCGGTTCTTCCGGGTCGAGGGGCCGGGCGACCTGGGCGTCATCGAGGGCCCTTCCGTGGACTATTACCTGTTCAAGCTGGGCACCGGCGTGGATTGGGCCGAGGCCGATTTCGATCGCGCCGCCGAGCGCATCTATACCCTGGAGCGCGCCCTGTGCGTGCGCCATTGGGGCCGCGACCGCGCCATGGACGAGACCGTGCTCCCCTCGTACGAGTACGAGGAGAACTGGATCAACCCACTGCTCGGGACCAAGTACGCCCTCGACCGGGAGCAGTTCCTGCCCGTGATGGACGACTACTATCGCGAGCTGGGCTGGGACGTCGAGACCGGCGTGCCCACCCGCGAGCGGATGCAGGAAATTGGCCTGGGCGATCTGTACGAGCCGATGCAGGCGGGGGCGGCCCATGCGCGGGCCCGGCAGGCCGAACGTCACGCCGAGGCCACCACCGTCGCCGAGACCGACGAGTAGGCCGCGACCTCTTCAGAGACAAGGATCAGAGCAGTGCCATACCCGCACTCGCGAGCGCGTCGATTCCGCTGGGCCTGCCTGGGCGTCCTGCTCCTGCTGCTGACGGCCACCGGGTGCGCCGCGGACGGCTCCCTGCAGGCGTTGGCACGGGCGACCGCGACGCCCACGGCGACGGCAACCGCCACGGTCACGCCTACGGCGACGCCGACAGCCACGGCGACCCCTACGCCCACACCGACGGCCACACCGACGCCGACCCCGTCGCCCACGCCGGCACCGCTGTCGATGGAGGTGGTGGTCGATCCGCCGGTGGTGGTCGAGGGGCGTACGTCCGCCATCACGATCCGGGCCAGCCGCGCCTGCGACGCGATGGTGTGGATGGATGACAGCGAGTTAGCCGTCGTCAAGATCACGCCGGGCGTGTACGCGGCGTTCGTGGGCATCAGCCCCATGGCGGGCGAGGTGACCTATGAGCTGCGCATCGCCTGTATCGCTGATGACGGGGGGGTGGTGCAGCTCGAATCGCGCCTCTACACGACGCTGGGCGATTTCCATACCGAGATGCTCACCTTTGCGCCCGAGACCCAGGCCCTGCTGGCGCCCGAGATCACGCGCCCCGAGCTCGAACGCGTGACCGCCATCTTTGCGACCCACAGCCCCACGCTGCACTGGCGCGGCGGCTTTGTGTGGCCGCGCGAGGGCCGCATCACCTCGCCCTTTGGCTCGCGACGCTCCTACGGCGGCGGTCCCCCGACATCGTTCCATGGTGGCCTGGACATCAGCGGGATGACGGGCGAGCCGGTGAATGCCGCCGCGCCGGGGCTGGTGGTCATGGCCGAGGAGCTGCAGGTGCGCGGTCGCGTCGTCATCCTGGATCATGGCGGGGGCGTGCTGAGCGGGTACTTTCACTTGGAAGAGATCCAGGTGGAGGAGGGACAGATGGTAGAGGCGGGGGAGCAGATCGGCACGGTTGGCGCAACGGGCCTGGTGACCGGCTCGCACCTGCATTGGGAGGTCCGCGTCGGCGGCGTGGCGGTGGACCCCATGGAGTGGTTGGGGCGCACCTTTGCCTGGGAGCAGGCGGAGGAGCCCACAGAGTAGGCGCACAACGGGAAGGAGCAGCATGGAGCCATTCTATCTGGATCGGCCGCTGGTGATGGCCCATCGGGGGGCCAAGGATGTGGCGCCTGAGAACACCCTGGCCGCCTTTCTCGCCGCCGTCGAGTTGGGCGCCGATGCCATCGAGCTGGACGTCACCCGCTGCGCCACCGGCGAGATCGTCGTCATCCACGATGATACCGTGGACCGCACCACCGACGGCACGGGGAGCGTTGATGCGTTGCCTATCGATGCGCTACGCGCCCTGGACGCCGGCTCCTGGTTCGAGCCCGTCTTTGCGGGGGAGCGTGTGCCCCTGCTCGAGGAGGTGCTCGATCGCATGGCGGGCCAGCTGCGGCTCAACATCGAGATCAAGCGCCAGAGCGCAGCGGACGGCATCGAGGGCGAGATCAGCCACCTGTTGGACGGCTTTGGCGTGGCGCACGACACCATCATCTCTTCGTTCGACCCGTTGGCCCTCTGGCGCATGCGCCGCGCAGCGCCCGAGCTCCCCCGGGCGCTGCTCTATGCCGACGGCATGCCGCTGCCGCTACGGCGGGCCTGGGCGCGCCACCTGGTGACCCCGCAGGCCTTGCACCCCCATTTCAGCATGGTGGACGCCGACTATATGGCGTGGGCGCGTGACAAGGGCTACCGCGTCAATGTCTGGCCCGTCAACGAATCCGACGACATCGCCCGCATGGCCGAGCTGGGCGTCGACGCCATCATCACCGACCACGTGGCCGAGACGCGGCGCATCCTGGGTCTCTAGCGTCTTATCCACTCCTTAGCCAGAACGAGGGGCAAGTGCGTCCTGTGCAGGGTCATACCCGCGGTCAGTTCCCCGGCCAGGGCAAACTTGCCCAACGCACACACCGTGACGCTGACTGTGTTCGCAGCCGGATCACGCTCGTAGGTGGCGTTCGGGTCGCAGGTGGTCGCGGCATCGACCCAGCCGTCGCCCTGGCGCAGGTAGAGGGCCAGCGTGTCTACGTCCAGCCAGCGCACCCCGGCATCGCGATAGGTGAGCGTGATGGTCAGAGTTTGGGTGATTGCTGTATTGTCCAGCCGCTGGCTGTTGCGGTAAGCGCCCAGGTCGAACCGCATCCCCGCGTCATGGGCGTCGCCCGCCATGCCGGGCCGGCTGCCCAATGGCAGGTACGCCAGCGTTAGGGCCTCGGTGACGGCGCCCGTGGGCACCTGCACGGTTGCACCGTCGCCCAGCGTCCCCGACCACGCCAACTCGCCGCTCTGATCCGGCTCTACCCAGAGGGTGGCCACATCCTGATCGTCGGTCCATTCGGCCTGGCGGGCATCCAGAAACGCCCGCACGTCCGGATCGTCCGTCCAGAGATGGTTGCTATGAAAGTGGTTGGGGTAAAAGAGCCAGAAACCCTGCCCCAGTTGGGTGAGCTGGGTGGTAGTCTGGGGCACGGGGCCCACCAGGGCGTTGTGGCTCAGCCCCAAACGCTGCAGGTTGCTCAGGTTCCCGATCTCGGGCGGGATGGGCCCGCTGAACCGGTTATAGCACAGCCGCAGAACAGAGAGGCTACTCATGGCACCGATCTCGGGCGGAATGGGTCCGCTAAGCATGTTGTCCCAGAGGTCCAGTCTTTCGAGCTGATCCATCGTGGTCCATGCCAGCGGGATCGATCCGAAAAACCGGTTGTTGCCCAACTGCAGGGCGGTCAGGTTCCCCAGGTTGGCGAGCTCTGCCGGGAGGGTGCCCGTCAGGCGGTTTTCGCCCAGGACCATGTATTGCAGGTTCTGCAGGTTCGCCAGCTCGGGCGGGATCGAACCGGTGAGCCCGTTGTTCCACAGGTTCAGGCCGGTCAGGTTGGCGAGATTGCCCAACGCAGGCGGAATCGAGCCGGTGAGTTGGTTGCCCGCCAGCGTCAGAATCTGCAGCGAGGTCATATCGCCCAGGGTGGCAGGGATCGGGCCGGAGAGATCATTGTCCACGAGATCCAAGGTGCGCACGCCCTTTAGGTTGCCCAGCTCAGCAGGGATCTCGCCCGTGAGTTGGTTGTTTCGTAGATCGACGGTGACGAGGGTAAGCAGATCGCCCAGTTCAGACGGGATGGGGCCAGTCAACCGGTTAAAAGAGGCATGAAACACCCGCAGCTTGGTCTGCCCCAGCTCGGGCGGGATCTGACCCGTAAGGGTGTTGCGCGAAAGGTGCAACGACCCCAGCTCGGACAGGTTGCCCAGCTCGGGCGGGATGACGCCTGTGAGCTGGTTGTAGCTCAGATCGATCTGTGTCAGCTTGGTCAATCCTCCGAGCTCGGAGGGAATGCCGCCTGAGAGCTCATTCTCGGCCAAGTCGAGCAGATCGAGCTCGGGCAGGTCGAGGAGCGCGAGGGGGATCTGGCCCGTCAGGCCATTCTCGGCCAGGTTGACGACCGTCACATGGCCGTCGCGGCAATGCACGCCCCACAGGGAGCAGGGTGTGTCCGTGGGAAAGGCCCACTGTTTGATCCAGTCGGGGCCACCCGTCGCATCGTAGATGGCCTGCAGGGCCGCGTACTCGGAAGGCGGTATCTGCGTCTGCTCCGCCCGCGTGGCGCCCGGTTGCAGCGCCAAGATCGTCACAAGCACCAGCAACACGGCCAGACATGCGCGCGCGCTGCGCGCCGACCAGAACCGGGTCCTCATTGCGTCCGTTCTCCTCTTGTCAAAAGACCAACCAAGACGCAACGATCCTATACAAGCGCTAACGATTGGTCAAGCAACAAAGCGCCCTCCAGCAGTAAATACCGCTGGAGGGCTACATAAGGCAGACGTAAAGAGTACGGTGGAGCTAGCCCAATGGGAACGCCCGACAGAGGGCCCTCGTCTCCTGGCGCACGTCGTGGCGGACTGCCTTGTCGTCGCGGTTGCGCAGCACCTGAACGATCCACTGGGCGATCTGGCGCATCTGGGTCTCGCCAAA
>SKRJ01000388.1 GCA_007118555.1 Anaerolineae bacterium
CATGGACGCCGACGAGTTGCGCCAGGAGGGCGGCCTGCCGCCTGTGAATAGCCTGCTGTCGGTCGAGGGCCCCGTCGTCGTGAGCTCGGTCGAGATGCGGGACGACGCCCTGGAGATTCGGGCGTTCAACCCGGGCCTGGAAGAGGTCGTCGCCACCTACCGCGTGGCGGACTGTGTCGCCTGGCAGGACGCTGAGCGGGTCGATCTCGAGGGCCACCCCACCGGCGAGGCACTGGCCGTGGACGATGGCGCCATCACGGTGGCGTTTGGCCGCAAAGAGATCGTAACCGTGCGGCTGCGTTAGCCGTCGCCGCGCTAGCCGTTGCCGCGCGGGCCAGGTCCGCACCGTTGGGGCCTGGTCCGCGCGCGCTTTTGACAGCCCTCACCATCTCTGCTATTGTATCCCCATCGTTCACCGATTCACGAAAGGAGGCGCAAGAGATGACGGTACATCGCTATAGCTTCGCTAGCGAACTGCATCTCTGAGTGCGCCTGCCTGTCACGCGACAATCGAACCGTTCTCTCGTGGCCGTGGGTGCATTCGCCCGCGGTCGTTTGCTTTGTCCGGATGAGGTTTCACCCTCTGCGGCCGTGGGCTGACACAAGCCTGCGGCCCTTTTTGCGTCTGATCCAAAGCAACGGGCACGCACGGCAACCAAATTCGCTGGATCACGCACGACAAAGGAAATAACGCAACGCATGAACGACAAGATGCGCAAATTCGTGTCCTACTACCGGCCCTACCTGTGGGCCTACATCTCGGTCCTCGCCGCCGCCGGGCTGGCGGCCGCCGTCTCGCTCGTGTATCCGCTCCTCATCCGCTACATCACCCAGACCGTCCTCGAGGCCGATCTGGCCGCCGCCCTGCCCCTCATCTGGCGTACGGCAGCGCTGATGCTCGGCCTGGCCGCCATCGAGGCCGTGTTCAAATCGTACTGGGACTATCGCGGCCACCTGATCGGCGCCATGATGGAGCGCGACATGCGCCAGGAGCTGTTCGGCCACGTGCAGCGGCTCTCGCACCGCTTTTTCGACGGTCAACGCACCGGCCAGTTAATGTCGCGCATCACCTACGATCTGCTGATGCTGGCCGAGCTCTTTCACCACGGGCCGGAGGATATCGCCGTCTACACGGTGCGCTTCCTGGGGGCGCTGATCATCCTGCTACGGGTGGATGTACCCCTCACCCTGGCGGTGTTTGCCCTCTTGCCCCCCATGGCGCTCTTTACCCTCATTTTCACCAACCGGATGCGGGTGGCCATGCGGGAGAGCTATGCCCGGATCGCCGATGTCAATGCCCAGGTGGAGGACAGCCTCTCGGGCATCCGCACGGTCAAGTCGTTCGCCAACGAGCCGCTGGAGACCCGGCGCTTCCGCGTCGAGAACGACCGCTTTTTCGACAGCCGCCGCGAGATCTACAAGGTCGAGGCGATCACCTATGAGGGCGGCGAGCTGTTCATCCGGCTGATCACGATTGTGGCGGTGGTGGTGGGCGGCATTCGCATCGTCGGTGCCCAGCTCGACCTGGCCGACCTGATCCTCTACCTGCTGTATATCGCCTATCTGGTGGAGCCGGTCCAAAAGCTGATCCACATCACGGGGCAATGGCAGGAGGGGCTGGCCGGCTTCGGGCGTTTTCTCGAGATCCTCGAGATTGAGCCTGACATTGACGATGCGCCGGACGCCGTCGCTCTGGAGCAGGTCCGTGGTCATGTGCGTTTCGCCAACGTGGGCTTTTGCTATGGCGACGACAACGCCCCCATCCTGCAGGACGTCTCGCTGGATGTGCCCGCGGGCGAGTATGTGGCGCTGGTGGGGGCCTCGGGCGTGGGCAAGACCACCCTCTGCTCGCTGATCCCCCGCGACTATGACGTCACCGCAGGCGCGATCCTGCTGGACGGCGTGGACATTCGCCAGATACAGTTGGAATCGCTGCGCCGCCATATCGGCGTCGTCCAGCAAGAGGTGTACATGTTCGCCGGTACCGTGCTCGAGAACATCCGCTATGGCCGGCCCGAGGCCACCCGCGACGAGGTCATGGCCGCAGCCAAGAGGGCCGACGCCCACGCGTTCATCATGCGGCTGCCCCACGGCTATGACACCGACATTGGCCAGCGGGGCGCGCGCCTCTCGTCGGGGCAAAAGCAGCGCCTGAGCATCGCGCGGGTGTTCCTCAAGAACCCGGCGGTCCTCATCTTTGACGAGGCCACCAGCGCGCTGGATTACGAGTCCGAAAAGGTGATCCAGGGCGCCCTGGAGGAGATCGCCCGGGGCCGCACGACGTTCGTCATCGCCCACCGACTGTCGACCATCCGCAATGCCCAGCGCATCGTGGTGATGGCCGAGGGCGGCATCGCCGAGCAGGGCACCCACGAGGAACTGCTGGCGACCAACGGGTCGTACGCGTACCTGTACAACATGCAGTAAAGCATGGGGGCGCGGGGCGGTAAAAGACAAGTGGTATGATGGTAATCGTGTATCGATCACAACACCGAGGGTGAACACCGGCGCATACATGCGCAGTTCGCCCCTTGTATCTTAAGGAGGATGCCATTATCTTCCTGGGTAGGGCATCGGCCAGCAAGACGCCGGGTGAATCTGTTTCGCCCCTCAAGCCACAGAGCTTGTTTTGTAGATGAGATCCCCGGTGTCTGGTCTGGCAAGAGATCGGACAGTATCTGAGGCCTCTCCTAGCCGAGATGAGCCTGCATGCACAAGGTCGATCGAGCGCCAAACCCGCTGGCCGATGTCACTCACAGTGTAATGGAGGTGATCGTATGCGCCAACTTTCTCTCGGTATCGACGTGGCCAAGGAAACGCTGGATGTCGTCCTGCTGGATCGCGATGTGTCGCACTACCAGCAAGTCCCCAATACGCCCGCCGGCCACGCCCAGCTGGCCCAGTGGCTGCAGCGCAAGGCCCAGGGGGAGCGAGTCCATGCCTGCTTGGAGGCCACCGGCCAGTACGGTGACGGCATCGCCACCTATCTGTGTGAGCTGGGGCACCCTGTCAGCGTCGTCAATCCGGCGCGAATCAAGGCCTATGCCGCCAGCCGACTGCGGCGTTTTAAGCATGACAAAGGCGATGCGGAACTCATTGCGACCTATTGTCAGCGAGAGCAGCCGGAACTCTGGACACCTCCTGGTGAGAGCTTCTCGGAGCTGCGCGCCATGACGCGCCACCTCGAGGATCTAAAAAAGATGCGCCAACAGGAAAGTAACCGCCTCAAGTCGGGCATGACATCGCCCCGTGTGTTGGCGGCACTCCAGGAGCATCTGGCTTTCCTGGATGCGCAGATCAAAGAACTGAGCGACGATATCGACCGACACAGCAATGAGGACCGCGAGCTCAAGGCACAGAAGGATCTGCTCACCAGCATCCCAGGCATCGGCTCGCTGACCGCCGCCAAGCTCCTGAGCGAAGTACGCGACTTTGGCGCGTTTCTGAATGCGCCCCAACTGGCCGCGTATGCCGGCCTGGTGCCTGAGCAGTACCGATCGGGCACATCGGTGTGGTCCAAAGCGCGCCTGTCGCGCAAGGGCAACGCCCACCTGCGCAAGGCGCTGTACATGCCTGCTCTAGTGGCCTTACGCCACAATCCGCTCATCGTTGCCCTGAAAGCCCGTATGGAAAAGACCGGACACCGTCCCATGGAGATCGTAGGTGCCGCCATGCGCAAGTTGCTGCACTTGGCCTATGGCGTCATCAAGACGGGCAAGCCATTCGATCCGAACCATGCGCAGACTGCCACTGGTTGACAGTCAAGACAGTATCTACAAAAAAACAATATATAATATAAAAAAGAGTAGGGGCGATGCTGACGCTGTTTACAGCGCACATCGCCCCATGATCTCGCCATATCGAGAACCTGTCCCTTGCACCCCAGCCCTCCTCGCGTACAATCCCCATGCAGAAAGGGGATCGCCCATGCGCGTCGTCATGCTCTCCAAGGCCCTGGTGGTCGGCGCCTACCAGACCAAGGCCGTCGCCCTGGCCGCCGAACCCGACATCGAGCTCACGGTCATTGTCCCGGCCTACTGGCGCGAGGGCGCCGACCGCCTGCATCTGGAGCGGGACCACGTCCGGGGGTACGACCTGGTCGTGGCGCCCATGGCCTTGAACGGCAACTATCACCTGCATTTCTACCCCACCCTGGGGCGGCTGCTGCGGCGCCTGCGCCCCGACCTGTGCCACATCGACGAAGAGCCCTACAATCTGGCCACCTGGCACGCGCTACGGGCCGCCCGCGGCGTCGGGGCCCGCACCGTCTGCTTTACCTGGCAGAACCTGCACCGGCGCTATCCGCCGCCCTTTTGCTGGCTGGAGCAGGCGGTCTATCGCGGCGCCGACGCCATCATCGCCGGCAACCACGCCGCCGCCCAAGTGCTTCGGAACAAGGGCTATGCCGGTCCAGCGCCGGTGATCCCCCAGTTCGGCGTGGACCCCAAGCTCTTTGCGCCGCGGCCGGCGTCGGATCAGCGTCCCGAGCGCCCGTTCACCATCGGCTTTGCGGGCCGCCTGATCGCCGACAAGGGCCTGCTGGTCCTGGCCGAGGCGCTCGCCCGGCTCGACGGCCCCTGGCGGCTGGCCCTCTATGGCGACGGCCCCCTGCGCGAGACGCTGGCGGCGCGCCTGGCTGCGTTTGGTGAGCGCGTCGCGTTCCACCCCCGGGTCCCGTCCACCGCCATGCCCGGCGTGCTGGCGGGGCTGGACGCCGTCGTGCTGCCCTCGCTCACCCGCCCCAACTGGATGGAGCAGTTTGGCCGCATCCTGATCGAGGCCATGGCCTGCGAGACGCCCGTGGTGGGCTCGGACTCGGGCGAGATCCCCCACGTCATCGGCGA
>SKRJ01000350.1 GCA_007118555.1 Anaerolineae bacterium
CCAACTCAACACCCCAATGCCTATGCCGGCGGCATACGGCGACCAACGCACGGCGGTGAGCCATTCCATCGATTTCTCCTCCCTACTGTTCAGCGATTCGTGCGCGCATGCCGGCGGCATACGGCGACCAGCGTACGGCGGTGAGCCATTCCATCGAGTTCTCCTCCCTACCGTTCAGCGATTCGTGCGCGCATGCCGGCGGCATACGGCGACCAACGCACGGCGGTGAGCCACTTTGGCTGCAACTCCTCCCTGCTCCCTGTCGCATATGGCGCTAGAACGCCCGTGTCTTGGGGCCATGGGGGTTCACACATACCGAGCAACGCTCGCTATAGCCCGCGGCGCTATAGCCCTCCATCCCGCCAGAGACACTGGTCACGTGCGCAAAGCCATTCTGCTTGAGGAGGCTGGCAGCGATGGTCGACCGGAGCCCCACACCGCAGATCAGATAGGTCGGCTGCTCGGGGTCCAACTCCTCATGGCGGGTGCGCAGATGGGGGGCCTGGATATTGATGGCTCCGTCGATGTGGCGCTCCGCGTACTCTTGCTCTGTGCGCACATCCACCAGCACCAGATGATTCCCGCCAGTCACCCGTTCGTGCAACTCCTCCACCGAGATCAGGTGCACGCGCTCGGTATCCAGGGCCTCGCCGGCCCAGGCGCTCATCCCGCCGTGCAGATAGCCGATCACGCGGTCCAGCCCCACGCGCCTCAACCAAACGCGCGCCTCCTTGGCCTGTTCTACGTTCTCGGCCACCAACAGGATCTCCTGGTCGGGCGGAAGCACCCAACCGGCAAAGGTTGGCAGATTGGCGCTCGAGTCGATGGACCAGGCATCAGGTACGTGCTGCGCAGCAAAGGCGTCGTACGAGCGCACATCGAGGACCACCCGATCGCCATTGGCGGACAGGTCGTAAAAGGTTCTGGGCGGCAGCGCCTCGAGATGGGGGGTCTCGGCCAGGCGCATGGGGCCCTCCCGGTTGACATCACCGCAGCGGTGGAAATGGTCGGGGGCATCGGGCATATTCGTTGTGACAGAGCGCATGAACTCGGCCTTGTCGGTGATCTGCAGGGGTTCACTGTTGCGGCGCTCATAGCCGATGGTGCTGGTGTACCTGGCCCCCATCGAGCGCCCGCACAGAGAGCCCGCCCCGTGGGACGGATAGAGCTCGACGTGGTCGGGGAGTGCGAGCAGTTTCTCATGCAAGCTGTGATAGAGGGCATCGGCCAGCTCCTGCGCCCGCTCGGGAAAGATGTCGGGCCTGCCCACATCCCCCACAAAAAGCGTATCGCCGGTAAAGACCCCGACGGGATCCTCCCCGCGGCTGGTATCGGTCACGACAAGGCTGATGTGCTCCGGCGAGTGCCCCGGCGTCTCGAGCACATCCAGGCGCACGCTCTCGATCTCTACCGTGTCGTCCTCGGCGAGGGCCACATGCTCATACTCGCATTGAGCGGCGGCCGGCGCATAGATGGTGGCCCCTGTCCGCTCGGCCAGCTCCTGATGGCCGGAGATATAGTCGGCGTGCAGATGCGTCTCGATGACATGGGTGATGCGCAGATTCTTGGCAAGGGCGGCCTGGATGTACAGATCGACATCGCGCCGCGGATCTATGATCGCGCACGTATCCTTGCCGGCGAGCAGGTAGGAACTGTGGGCAATCTTGGGTGTGAAAAAGTGTTCAAGTAACATGGTTCTCCTATCTATTTGCTTGCGCAGCTCACAGGTACAAAACATAGAACACAATCGTGACGATAGCCAGGAACAACAAGGTCATCCCGCTTCCGGCACGCACATAGTCCTTGCTGGTGTAACCGCCAGCCGTCATCAGTAGCGCGTTGACCTGGTGCGTCGGCAGAAGGAACGAGTTCTCGGTGCTGACAGCCACCAGGAGCACCAGGATGCGAGCGTCGAGGCCTCCCATCTCGGCCATATTGATGACCAGAGGCGCCAGGACGATGACGGCGGCCACGTTGGACATGACCAGGGTACAGAGCGTCCCCAACAGCGCGATGCCCACAACGAAAAAGAGCGGGTGCTGTCCCTGCATCACCCCCATAATAGCATCGGCGATCAAGACCGCTGCGCCGGTCTGCTCCATGGCCAGCCCCAGCGGAATGAGGCCTGCGATCAGGAACACGACCTTCCACTCGACAGCCCGATAGGCCTGCTCCATATCCAGCACGCCGGTCAACACCATGGCAATGGCGCCGGTGAGAAACGCAAGCGAGATGGGCACGGGCGTCAGCGACAGTAGAATCGCGCCCGCAAAGCAGAGGGCGGCGAGACGGGCCCTGCCGGGACGTCGGCGCTTGGCATCGAGTTGTGTCATCACCACCAGATCATCACTCTCGCCCATGGAAAAGATGTGCTCCCAGAGACCATGCACGACGAACAGGTCCCCCGCCTGGATCTCACGATCCGAAAAGTCACCCCGCACCTCCTCCCCGCTGGAAAAGTACAGGAGCGGCTCGGCTTGCCAGTGTCTGCGAAACCCATGGTCGCGCAGGGTCTTGCCCACCAGACTCGAGCGAGGGGGCACGATCACCTCGACAAAACCGGCAACGCCTGGGTCCTGAAGGCGGCGGAACTCGTCCAGACTCGAGACCGATACGAGGTCATGGTCATCGGCAAAGCGTCGAATGGCATCAGCGTCGCCCAGCAGGGCCAGGTCCTGGCCGGCTTCAAAGACGGTCTTGCGCCAGGGGGCGTAATAGATCGTCTCTTTCTGCGAGAGGGCCAGCACATTCAGACCATACTCTGCCCACAGCCCGGCCTCCTCCGGCGTGAGCCCGACCAGGGCGCTGTCGTCCGGTATCTCGTAATGGTAGATCTCATAGTCGATCCGCCAGGTCTCCTTCAGGCGATCCTGGGGTGAGACAGCCGCATCATCGGCGGATCGGGGCAGTAACCATCGTCGCAAGAGGTAAAAGAACGCGATCCCGGAAATGAGCAGTATCAGGCCCACAGGAGTGACAGCAAAGAGCCCAAGGGGTTCCAGGCCGGCGCCGGGCAAGAGATCGTTCACGATCAGGAGTGGCGTACAGCCCACCATCGTGAGGAGGCCGCCCAAGAGGGCGCTAAAGCCGACGGGCATGATCAGGTCCGAGGGGGCGATCTGTTCTCGCCGAGAGATATTCAGAAGGGCCGGCAGGAACAGGGCCGCTGCCCCGACATTCTGCACAAAGCCAGAAAGGAGCCCGACGGCCAGGGAGGATGCGGCCACGAGGCGTCGTCTGGTGTTGCCCGCAATGCTGATGATCAGCCGTGCCAGCCGCGCCATCAACCCGGTTCGCGAGGCGCCCTCGCCCATGATCATCACGGCCACAATGGCCAAGACCGCGTTGCTCGAGAAACCAGACAGAGCCTCTTCCGGCGTCAACAGGCCCGTCCAGGCCAGGGCCAGCATGGCCAGTATGGCAACGACATCGATGCGCACCGCTTCCCAGACAAGCAGCAGCACCGTTACACCCAATATAGAGAGCAGTACCAGAATATCCTGCTCCATAGCATACCTCTATCATCAAGTCGCAGACCGTTGCGCAATAGCTGCCGGCCTTGCGACGGTTCCTATCTATGCTTTCGGTTGATCGGCCGGGCCTCCACACGCGATGGGCACCTGTATGAGCGTCGGCAGGCGTTGATCTACCGCCTCTGCGATCGCCTCACGCACGGCCCGAGGCGTCTCGGCGCGTACACCGCGGGCGCCCAGCGCCTCTGCCACGCCCACATAGTCGGCGGGCCCCAGGTCGGCAGCCAGTCGGCGACCACAGCGCCGTTCCTGCCCGCTGGCGACAATGCCCCAGGCGCAATCATCGGCCACCACACACACGAACGGCAAACCCTGGCGTGCGGCACTCTCGAACTCGACCAGGCCAAAGCCCAGCGAGCCATCGCCGCTGAGCAGCACAACGGGGCGCTCGGGCTCGGCCAGGCGGGCCGCCATGGCCCCCGGTACCCCCCACCCGATGACGCCGCTGGCGCCGCAGGTGAGCCAATGGGGGGGATACCGGCGGCTGGCCAGGCGCATATGCGCCCACTGGCCGATATTACCACCGTCGATCAGCAGCACCGGCTCTGGCTCCATCTGCAGCAGAGCGTCCTCGAGGGCATCCACCAGATCGCCACCATTCATCAAGCCCTCACCATCAGGGGCCGCGTCGTCCCACCAGCGCCGGTAGAAGCGATTGGTGATCTCGCGCGCCTCCTCCAGCCAGCCGGAATGGGGGGCCAGATCGCCCGCCGCCCACATGTCGCCCCAATGGTCCAACACGGTGGCTGCATCGCCCAGGATCGCCACATCGGGCATCGTTCCCTGGTACAGATGGCGCGCATCGGCCTGCACGCGTACCACCTTGACATCGGGGCGCAGGGGCGGCGAATCGAGATAGCGCACACGATAGTCTATCGAGGCACCCAGGATGAGAACGAGGTCGGCCTGGGTCAGGAGATCGGGCTCGCCACTGGCCGCGCCGATGACGCCCATATAGGTGCTCCACTCGCTGTTCACGACGCCCCGATCCCAGATGGGGGTTACTACGGGGGTAGCGCTCTGCATGGCGAAATCGTAGAGCGCCTTGCCAGCCTGGGCATAGAACACACAACTGCCGGCCACAATGAGGGGGCGCCGTGCGTTGGCCAGCAGGGCCAGGGCGTGGGCCATCTCGGCGGGGTCACCGGCCGCGCGCGCCGTTGCGGCACCGGCCAGACGAGCACCGCGCTCGACGGTCTCCGCGGGCACCTCGCCGGCCAGCGCGTCCACGCTGATGGTCAGATGCACAGGCCCGGGCCGCCCGCCGCCAGCAGCGCCCACGGCCGCACGAACAGCCAC
>SKRJ01000163.1 GCA_007118555.1 Anaerolineae bacterium
CGGTGCGGAACTTCATGTAGCGATCCATGTCGCCGATGGCACCCATCGAGGCGGCCTCGTCGATGGCGGCGCTGGTCTCTTCGGTGGGGCTGATGGACAGCAGATAGAGCTGCTTGAGGCCCAGGCCCATGGCGGCAAAGTCATCGCGCAGGCGCACCCGCGCCGCCGCCGAGAGCTCCTCGAACATCGAGGGCAGGTCCAGGATCGACTTCATATGCTGGCCCAGCAGATCGGTGAGCCGGTTGATGATCATGCTGCGCAAATAGTTGGACACGTCCTCGGTGCTCAGATAGCCACGAGCGCCCACCAGTTGGCCCACAAAGAGCTGGGGATCGGCCACGGCCATGTTGTAGGTGCCGTGGGCGCGCACGCGCACCATGCGCAGCGTCTCATCGCGCAGGGTGATGGGCTCGGGGGTCCCCCAGCGCATGTCGATAAAGTCACGGGTATTGACGAAATAGACCTCGGCGGTAAAGGGCGTGTTGCCGGAAAAGACGCGAGACACCAGGTTCACCAAAAGAGGGATGTTGGCGGTGGTGATGGTGTGCCGCCCAGGGCCAAACGAGTCCAGGGCCTTGCCGTCCCGGAAAAAGACCGCCATCTGGCCCTCGCGCACGATCACTTGCGAGCCAATGCGGAAATCGCCCGAGCCACTCTGCGGTACCCTGCGCACCAGCTCACGCGGCCCCATGTCGGGTGCTTGAACGACATCCAGGATCCTTGCCATCCGTAGTTCTCCTTTATCTCAACGCGCGTTGTCGGATGCGGGCCAATGCCAGCGTTTGCGTGCTGGCGGTTTCGCACAGGTGTATCAGCGCAAAATGACCTCTTGGCGCTCACCAAAGGTGCGATGCAGTTCCTCCAGCTCGCCGATCAGTTGATTGGCGGCATCACGGGTGGGATGGCCGTTGTTGACCATGTCGGTCAGCTCGTCCAGGATCGCCGACAGGCTCTCGACGCCCGAGAGCATGCCTTGATCGAACTCGTACAGCCTGTCGAGCACGTCCTCGTCCACCTTGAGGGCGTCAAAGACCCCGGCATAGCCATAGCTGGCGGTGCGGAGGCGGTCGATCAGGAGCTGGAGCTTGGAGACGGCGCGTTCCAGCACCATCATGGCGGTGAGGTCGCCGCCGGTGGTGAGCTGGTATTGCAGACGATTGAGCCGATCCAACTGCTCCTGATACTGGCGCGCCACATGCAGCCGCAGTAGCTTGTCGGCTTCGCGGCGCTGCTCCTTTTGCTTGTAGCCGCGATAACCGGGGATTCTGCTGACCAGTTGCTCGAACCTGTTCTGCGACGACTGGATTTTCTCGGTCAGGTCACCCAACATGGCATCACTCCTCATCTCGAATGCGGGAGCCACATGATCCTATGTATGCATTACGCGCCGGACGATCCAAGGTTTCCGAGCCCATTGTAGTCCATGCAAGGCGGTTTGTAAACGCCGTGTGCTCACCCATGCCGAATGGTGGCGTGCATGGGACGGGCGAGCCGTCGGAGCGTTTCTTCGGGCGAGGGAGCCTGCTTTTGTGTATCGCGCCGGGTTGCACGGGCGGCGAGGTGTGCTATACTGGCCGCGGTTTGGAAGAGCAGGTTCTCTACCAGGCCGCACAGGCAAAGCCAACTCCTGGCAAAAGAGTAATGCTCTCTACCACGGTGCGTATGGTGCACCGGATTCGAGCGTTTTTTTGGAGAGTTGACACTGTTCCATGATGTGGCTATAATGCAGCCAGAAAGAGTCGAGTGCTACCACCTCGATGAGAAGCGCCTTGGGGCGCGTTTGGCTCCCTTTTCTGTATCCATCGCTTTCCTCAGACACGTCCAAGCTCAATGAGCACACGGTCATGTCGTGCCGATACTCTTTTTTTCCATACGCCCTTCTGTCAAGGCTTTTGTACCGTAACTAGATCCCCAATGGAGTATATAGCGTGAACATCGTTGAGTATGAGACGATGACCTTGTCGGAATTGCGCGACATGGCCCGCAGCCGCGATATCTCGGGCTACAGTCGCTTGAAAAAGCAGGATCTGATCCTGCGTCTCTTGCGTTCCCAAGCCGAGGAGCGAGGATTGCTCTTTGGCGGCGGTGTGCTCGAGGTTGTCCAGGATGGCATTGGCTTTTTGCGAAGCGATCACCTGCTGCCGGGCCCTGAGGATGTCTATGTATCCCAGTCGCAGATCCGGCGCTTTGGCCTCCGCACAGGAGACATGGTCGTCGGTCAGCTACGCCAGCCCAAGGATTCGGAAAAGTACTATTCGCTGCTGCGCGTCGAGGCGATCAACGGTCTCGACCCGGAGCAGGCCAAGAACCGCGCCATCTTTGAGCGGCAGACCCCGATCTTTCCGTATGAGCATTTCAAGCTCGAGACCGAGCGCAATATCTATGCCACGCGGCTGATGGACTTGCTCGCCCCCATCGGGCGCGGCCAGCGTGGCCTCATCGTATCGCCACCTAAAGCTGGCAAGACCACGATCCTCAAGCAGATTGCCAACGGCATCTCTAGCAACTATGATGACGTACATCTCATGGTGGTTCTGATCGGCGAGCGCCCCGAAGAGGTGACCGACATGGATCGCTCGGTCGAGGGCGAGGTCGTCAGTTCTACCTTTGACGAGCCTGTGCAGAATCATGTCAAGGTGGCCGAGATGGCCCTGGCGCGCGCCAAGCGCCTGGTTGAGGTCAAGCGCGATGTCGTGATCCTGCTGGATAGCATCACACGCCTTGCACGTGCCTACAACTTGATTGTTCCTCCAAGTGGACGTACACTGTCCGGAGGACTGGATCCTGCTGCCGTGCAGCCGCCCAAGAGTATCTTTGGCGCCGCCCGCAAGATCGAAGAGGGCGGTAGCCTGACCATCATAGCAACATGTCTCGTGGATACCGGTAGCCGAATGGACGATATCATCTATGAAGAGTTCAAGGGCACCGGCAATATGGAGCTCCACCTCAACCGTAAGCTTTCGGAGCGCCGTATTTTCCCGTCAATCGATATAGAAAGGTCGGGTACTCGCCGCGAGGAGCTTTTGCTTCCTCCCGATATGCTGAGTCGCGTCTGGCTCTTGCGCCGGATGATCGATACCATCGGGAGTTTCGAGTCGGTCGAGTTGATCCTGGATCGCCTAAGCAGGACCAACACGAACGAAGAGTTCCTCAAGACACTCAACAAGGACATGTAGGTATATGCAGGGTTCGCGAGCTCTGGCACGCGTTACCAAGGACTATTCTACAAACGCATCCCCTTCTCGTTCGGTTCCGTGGTCGCTTCCGTGGCGCGATCTGCCCATACTGTCGCGCTACGCGGGGCATCTGATCCTCGGTTTGATGCTCATTGCCCTGGCGTATGGTGTTCGGCCTGTGCGGCTGAACGCTCCGTCCATCAGTACGCTGTTGGGACGTGAGAGCGCCGCGCCTGTCAGCGAGCTGGCTACGGCACCCACATACGCCTATGCCCAACCGGCCAACAGCGCCCGCTATCTGGAGCCGGGGACCATCCCATTCACCATCCGCACCTGGGGCGAGACCCTTCCTATGCTGGAGGAGCCTCGTCGCATGGCGCGTACCTCGGTGACGGTGTATACGGTGCAGCCGGGCGACACGACGCTGGGCATCGCGCAGCGGTTTGGGCTCAGGGGCACCTCGCTCCTCTATGCCAACGACTCGTTGGCCGACCAGCCTGACCTGCTCAGGATTGGGCAGGAGCTCAACATCCTGCCTGTGGATGGCGCTTTGCACACGGTGGCTGCGGGCGAGTCCCTGTCGGCCATCGCCACCCGCTACAAGGTGGATGTAGAGGCCATCACCATGTACCCGGGGAACAACATGTCGGAGCCGTACTCGGTGACGGCTGGCCAGCAGTTGATCATTCCGGGGGGCGTCAGACCCTTTGTGCCTCGCGCGGTGACCACCTATCAGGCCTCTACTCCACGCACGACCACGACGGCGGGTGCGACGGGCACGGGCCAGATGGTGTGGCCGATGAGCGGCCAGATCACGCAGAGGTACTGGGCGGGCCACCGGGCCATCGACATTGCCGCGCCTCGGGGCACCCCGATTCTGGCGGCGGACGGTGGCACCGTGGTGGCAGCGCACTTTGCCAGGGGCTATGGCCGCATGGTGGTGATCGATCATGGCAACGGCCTGCAGACGCTCTATGCGCACCTGGATGCTTACTATGTGCAGGTGGGGCAATCGGTGGCCCGGGGTGCCATGATTGGCCGCTGCGGCAGCACCGGCAACTCGACGGGACCGCACCTGCACTTTGAGGTGCGCCGGGGCGGATCGCTGCTGAACCCGTTGGGGTTCCTGCCCTAGAGGAATCGCTCCTGATACAAAAGGGCGTCGCTCACTGAGCGACGCCCCTTTTTTCGCGTCTGGCGCCCTTGGCCATATGGCTGTGGCGAGGTTCCCGAGGCGCCCTCATCAGGCGGTGTGACCGCCGTCGGTGTGGGCTCGGGCGTCGGAGGTGGCGGCTCGGGCGTGCTCGTCGCGGTGGGTGCAGGCGTCGGCGTGAACGTGGCCGTCGGCACCGGCGTCGGGGCCATCGTCGGCGTCGCCGTCGGTGTCAATGCCACGGTGGGCGTCAGCGTAGGCGTTGCTGTCGCCGTCACCGTGGGGGTGAGGGTTGGCGTGCTGGGCGTCGGCGTCTCGGGCGTGGGTGAGGGCGTCGCCGTTGGACTGGGCGTCGGCTGCGAAGAGGCCACGATCTGCACATGGGTGCGGGCCTCATAGCGGTGGCCGTGACGGTCCATGACCACCAGGCGCAGCGTATAGGTGCCCTCAGAGAGCGCTCGTGCATCCCAACGGGCAATAACGCCGTCGCGCA
>SKRJ01000438.1 GCA_007118555.1 Anaerolineae bacterium
TGCGCACTTGGGACAAGCCCGCCATGGCCTGTCTGTCATCGCGCTTTGCTTATGGCACGCCCATCCGCGCCGAGGGGCTGGCCCGCGTCGAGCAGGCCGAGGATTTCCTGCGTCGCGGCCTGGGATTCTACGAGGTACGCGTCCGCGATAGCGAGCACACCGCCCGCATCGAGGTCCCCGTCGCCGAGCTGCCGCGTCTGGTGAGCGAGGACGTGCGCGTCCGAGTGGTGCAGCACCTCAAGGCGCTGGGCTATACCTATGTCAGCGTGAATCTCGAGGGCTTGCGCAGCGGCAGCCTCAACGACGTCCTGGAGCCCGGCAAGAGGGCCGAGCCCCTCGAGGCCGACGCATGACCAAGCGCGTGATCGTCGCCATGTCCGGCGGCGTGGACTCGTCGGTATCCGCCGCCCTCCTGGCCGAGCAGGGCCACGAGGTGCTGGGCGTCGGGCTCCGCTTTCCCGACGTCACCGGCAGCGCGGCCTTATCGAGCTGCTGCGGCATGGCCGGGATGGAGGACGCCCGGGCCGTCGCCGGCCACCTGGGCATCCCCTTTTACGTCCTGGACTATCGCGACGCCTTTGACGAGGCCGTCATTGCGCCATTCTGCGAGGCCTATGCCCGCGGCCAGACGCCCAACCCGTGTATCCCGTGCAATACAGAGCTCAAGTTCGGGCGGCTGCTGGCCCTGGCGCGGGCGCTGGACGTGGACCGTGTGGCCACGGGGCACTTTTGTCGGGTCGAGCGCGACGGGCGCACGGGCGCGCCGCGGCTGCTCAGGGGTCTGGACAGGGACCACGATCAGAGCTATTTTCTGTACAGCCTGACCCGCGAGCAACTGGCGTACGCCCTGTTTCCCGTGGGCGAGCTGACCAAGGCGCAGGTGCGCGAGATCGCGCGCCTGCGGGGCCTCGATGTGGCCGCCAAGCCATCGAGCCAGGACATTTGCTTTGTCGGCGAGGAGGGCTATCGGGCGCTGGTGACGGCGCGAGAGCCCGCCAGCGCCGAGCCGGGCCCGATCCTGGATGCCGGCGGCCGACGGCTGGGCACCCATCAGGGCCTGGCCGCGTACACCGTGTGCCAGCGTCGTGGTCTGGGCATCGCCGCCCCCGAGCCGCTCTATGTCACGAACCTGGACCCCGAGCGCAATGCGGTGCGCGTGGGCCCGCGCGCCGAGACCCGCACGCGGTCGGTGCGGGTGCGACAGGCGCACTGGCTGGGCGACGAACGCCCCGCCGGGCCCATCCGGCTCCACGTACAGACCCGCTACCGTACTGCAGCGGCGCTCGCAACGGTGCAACTGAACGGCGACGTGGCCGATGTCTCGTTTGCCGGGCCCCAGCCCCGTGTGGCTCCCGGGCAGGCCGTGGTGTTCTATGTCGGCGATCGCGTGATGGGCGGCGGCGTCGCCCAGGCGGCATGAATGCCAGCACATCGATCGTCGTAGAACACTCGTTTGGTGAGGATGCCCTGTTGGAGGGCATGCTACGTTTTCAGTAGGGAGGACAGGACATGTCAGACTTGCCGTATGAAGGATTTGATACGATCGCGCTTCACGCGGGCTTTGCGGCTGACCCCGCTACCGGCTCACGGGCGGTACCCATCTATCAGACCACCAGCTACCAGTTCCAGGATACCGACCATGCCGCGCGGCTGTTTGCGCTGCAAGAGTTTGGCAACATCTATACCCGCATCATGAACCCCACCACCGACGTGCTCGAAAAGCGGGTGGCAGCCCTCGAGGGGGGCGTGGCGGGATTGGCCTTTGCCAGCGGGATGGCCGCCATCGCCGGCGCCATCAACACCCTGTGCACCGTGGGCGACGAGGTGGTTTCCAGCACTCGGCTCTATGGCGGTACCGTGACCTATCTCAACACGACGCTGCCGCGCCAGGGCGTCAAGACCGTCTGGGTGGATAGCGACGAGCCCGCAGCCTTTGCCGAGGCGATCACCGAGCGCACCAAGCTGGTGTTTCTAGAGACCATCGGCAACCCCAAGCTCACCATCCCCGATATTGCCGGGATCGCCGAGGTGGCCCACGAGCGGGGCGTGCCCGTCATGGTGGACAATACGACCGCAACCCCGGCCCTCTGCCGGCCCATCGAGCATGGCGCCGACATTGTCATGCACAGCCTGACCAAGTACCTGGGGGGGCATGGCAACTCGATCGGTGGCATCCTCGTGGATGCGGGCCAGTTCGACTGGAGCAGCGGGCGCTTTGACGAGTTCTGCGAGCCCGACCCCAGCTACCATGGCATGCAGTTCTATGAGACGTTTGGCCCGTTGACGTTCATCCTGCGGGCGCGGGTGCGCACGCTGCGCGATCAGGGGGCCTGCCTGAGCCCGTTCAACGCGTTCCTGATCCTGCAGGGCGTCGAGACGCTGAGCCTGCGCATGGAGCGCCACTCGGAGAATGCTCTGGCCGTCGCCAAGCACCTGAGCGAGCATCCCAACGTGAGCTGGGTGCTGTATCCTGGCCTCTCCAGCCACGAGTCGCACGAGAACGCCCAGCGCTATCTGTCGCACGGCGCCAGTGGCATGGTCGGATTTGGCGTCGAGGGTGGCCTGGAGGCCGGACGCCGGTTCATCAACGATCTCAAGCTGTTCAGCCATCTGGCCAACATCGGCGATGCCCGCAGCCTGGCGATTCACCCCGCCTCGACCACGCATCAGCAGTTGTCCGAGGAGGAGCAGGTCGCTGGCGGCGTCACGCCCGACTTTGTGCGGCTCTCGATCGGCATCGAGACGCTGCCGGACATCTTGGCGGACCTGGATCAGGCCCTGGAGGCCATCTAGCGATACCCTGACCCGAACTGCCAAAGGGGGATGCACATGCACTGTGCGTCCCCCTTTGGTGTTCAACCATCATGAGGGCCTCGTTGGACGGCATGCGCCTGAATGGTTACGATAGGGGTCGTCGAATCGGAACAGCAGAAAGGGCAACAGAATGAGTCAGGCGCTGGATGGGCTGCGGGTGCTGGATCTGTCGCGCGTGTTGGCCGGGCCGTATACGACCATGGTGCTGGCCGACCTGGGCGCCGACGTGGTCAAGATCGAGATGCCCGGCACGGGCGACGATGCCCGCGCCTTTCCGCCCCACGTGTCGGGCGAGAGCGTCTATTTCATGAGCCTCAACCGCAACAAGCGCAGCATGACCCTGGATCTCAAGAACCCCAGCGGCCGCGAGCTGTTCCTGGAGTTGGTGCAAGAGGCCGATGTGCTGGTCGAAAACTTTCGCCCCGGCGCCATGGCTCGTCTGGGCCTGGCTTATGACGACCTCGAGGTCCTCAACCCGCGCTTGATCTATGCCGCCCTCTCGGGATTCGGGCAGACCGGGCCCTACAGCCCCCGCGCCGCGTACGACTCGGTGCTGCAGGCCATGGGCGGCATCATGAGCATCACCGGCCCCGCAGAGGGCCAGCCCACCCGCGTGGGCACGTCCATCGCCGACATCACGGCGGGGCTCTTTGGCGCCATCGGCATCCTGGCCGCCCTGAGCAAGCGTCACGAGACCGGCGTCGGTCAAATGATCGACGTGGCCATGCTCGATTGCCAAGTCGCCATCCTGGAGAACGCCATCGCCCGCTATACGGCCACTGGCGTCGCCCCGGGTCCCATCGGCAACCGCCATCCCTCGGTCTTTCCCTTTGAGCCGTTCGACACCGCCGACGGCCAGCTCATGGTCGCGGCGGGCAACGACGCTCTCTGGGCCCGCCTGTGTGCCGTCATCGACTGCGAAGAACTGGCCGACGATCCGCGCTTTGCCACCAATCCGCTGCGCCACGAGAACTATGACGCCATGCGCACCGCTCTGGCCGAGGCCTTTTCTCGGCGCACCACCGCCGAGTGGCAGCGCCTGCTGGACGACGCGGGTATCCCCAATGGCCCCATCAACGATGTGGCCGACGTCGTGAACGATCCCCAGGTACAGGCCCGCGGGATGATCCAGACCGTCGAGCACCCCACAGCCGGCGAGACTTTGCTGCCCGGCATCCCCATCAAGCTGGGCGCAACCCCCGGGGCCATCCGACGACCCGCGCCGCTCCTGGGTGAGCACACCGCCGAGATTCTGTCCGAGTGGTTGGGCCAGAGCTCGGCCCGCATCGTCCAATGGCGCAAGCAGGGCGCCTTTGGATCCGGGGGGTAGACGTAGCGGCCTCTGTTTCGATTGACATACCCGATTGATTCTGCGTATGATACCGCCATGTGTTCGACAGATCAGGACAGGAAAAAGGAGTACGACGTATGCCGAGCCTCAAGGGAACGCAGACCGAAAAGAACGTATTGGCCGCCTTTGCAGGCGAGTCGCAGGCGCGCAACCGCTACACATTCTTTGCCTCGGTGGCCCGCAAAGAGGGCTATGAGCAGATCGCGTGGATCTTTGAGGACACCGCCAACAACGAAAAAGAGCACGCCGAGATGTTCTTTAACCTGCTGGAGGGCGGCGACGTCGAGATCCATGCCGCTTACCCCGCGGGGGTCGTCGGCACCACCGAAGAGAATCTGCTGGCCGCCGCCGCAGGCGAGCGTCTCGAGTGGACCACCCTCTATCAGGAGTTTGCCAAGACCGCCCGCGAAGAGGGCTTGCGCAACGTCGAGGTGGTGTTCCACGAGATCGCCGAGGTCGAAGAGGAGCACGAGAAACGGTACCTGACCCTGTATGACAACCTGCAGACCGGCAAGGTTTTCAAGCGCGACGAGGTCGTCAAGTGGCGCTGCCGCAATTGCGGTTATGTCCACGAGGGCACCACGGCACCCAACGTGTGCCCCGCCTGCCGCCACGCCCAGTCGTATTACGAGCTGATGCCCA
>SKRJ01000195.1 GCA_007118555.1 Anaerolineae bacterium
CTGGCACGCTGTTGGTCACTTGGCGCGAGCTGGACACCCAGATGCTCCTGCGCGTCCAGACCATGGCCTTTACGACCCTGGCCATGTTCCAAGTCTGGAATGCGCTCAACGTGCACTTCACTACACGATCTCTCTTTCAGAGGGGCCTTTTCTCCAACGGCTGGCTCCTTGTTGCCATTGCTGCGGCGATTCTGCTACAGATCATGGTTACCCGCACCGGTCTCTTTCAGACCGTGATCGGCACCGTGCCCCTGACCTTGGTCGATTGGGCGCTGATTGTCGGGATCAGCAGCTCGGTCTTTGTTGCCGATAAAGTGCGCAAGCTCTACCGTCGGGCTCGCGGCAAACGATCGATCGGTGCGGCAAACGAGCGAGTGGGTGAGCAATGGTAGGCCTCTTGGGACATACTCTCGGCGTGTATCTCCAAAGATCAGGCCCTCGCTAATGCCTCGGACCTGACCAGGGACGTTGCGGGCGCAGGCTCCGCGAACGGGCCGTGACCGTTGGGCCGAGGACGATGGCGCGTTGTTATGCAAAGACCTTGACCCACCGCCCTCGGTGCCCTATAATAAAGGTAACCTGTATTGCATATCTCTAATATACAACAAGCCATGCAGGATATCGATAAAGAAAAGCAAGGGATCGACCGACAGTGCTGCGTGCTCTTGAGCCAAACTCACACCCACATCATAGGGCTTTGCGAGGCGGCACGGCCCGCCAGGGACGCCGCTCGTTCCTCGTGGTTGCTTGGATAGAGGCGAGCTGCTCTGCCGTCTGGCCTTTGCATGGATATTCGCGCCGGGCTGTAACGGAGCCAGACCGGACCGGAGCATCCAGACAACAAAGGGGGCTCTATGAACCTGGACGCTGCCTTTCATGCCATCGAAGCGGAGGAGGCGCTCGAGCATCTTGAATCGGACCCTGAGGGTCTCGATCAGAACGAGGCTCAAGAGCGTCTCGATCAGTTTGGTCCCAACGAGCTTCAAGAGACCGAGCGTGTCACCAAGCTCGACATCCTGATCGAGCAGTTCAAGAACCCCTTTGTCTATATCCTCGTGATCGCAGGCGTGATCTCTGTCATCGGTGGCCACGAGGTGGATGCCATCGTCATCGGTGTAATCATCCTGATCAACGCCGCCATCGGGTTCTTTCAAGAGTATCGCGCCGAGGAATCCATCCAGGCTCTGATGGAGAGGGCCGCGCCCGAGGCCACGGTCCGGCGCAGGACCAACGGTGAGAGCGAAGAGATGGACATTCCCGCGTCGGAAGTGGTGCCGGGCGACATTGTCCTGCTCAACACCGGCGCCCAGGTGCCCGCCGACGCTCGCCTCCTCGAGACGGCCAACCTGGACGTGAACGAATCGGCACTGACGGGCGAATCTGTGGCGGTCTCCAAGACGGTCGATCCGGTGGATGAAAAGGCAGAGGTGGCCGAGCGCACCAGCCTGGTCTATGGGGCTACGGCGATCACCCGAGGGCGGGGCACAGCCGTCGTCATCGCCACGGGCCACGATACCGAGATCGGCCAGATCGCGACCATGATAAAAGAGACCGAAAAGGGGGAGAGCCCGCTTCGGCAGCAACTCGTCTCCCTGGGCAAAAAGTTCGTGTACCTGGCCGCCTCGATGAGTGCGCTGGTGCTGGTCATCGGCCTGCTGCGAGGGTTCGAGCTTGCCGAGATCTTTATGCTGGCCCTGGCCATGGCGGTCTCATCCACACCGGTAGCCCTGCCTGCCGTGCTCACCATCACCCTGTCCGCCGGGGTCAACCGTATGGCCGCACGCAACGCCATGATCCGCGTCTTGCGCGCCGTTGACACCCTGGGCGCCGCTACCGTGATCGTGTCGGACAAGACAGGTACCCTCACCTCGAATCAGATGACGGTACAACGGATGTCTGTAGATGATCAGACTATCGAGGACTCGGGCATCGGCTTTGACCCTGAGGGGAGCTTTGCGCAAGACGAGGAGGAGATCGATCCCTCCGAGAACCAGCTATTGACGCTGGCCCTCAAGATTGGGGCCCTCTGCAACGACTCTGAGCTGCAGTATGACGAGGAAGATGACGCCTATACCGTGCGGGGTGACCCGACCGAGGGTGCGTTGGTGGTCGCGGCAGCCAAAGCCGGTTGGGATCTGGATGAGCTTCGCGACGACTATCCCCGGGTCGACGAGATCCCGTTTGACTCGCAGAAACGGTATATGGCGACCTTTCACAAGCAGCCCGATAGCGACCAGATACTGGTGTTCGTCAAAGGGGCCGTTGGGCGTGTTCTTGAGATGGTCGAGAGTATGCGCATGCCCGACGAGAATGTGCCCATCAATGATATGCATGACACCATCGTGGAGCGCGACGAGGAGATGGCCGAGAGTGCGTTGCGCGTCCTTGCCCTCGCCTATCTGGAGATCGACGAGAACGAGATCTCGGATACGCGCGAGGCCCTTGAGGATGACGAGGCCATCTTGACGCTTGTGGGACTCAGCGGGATGCTTGATCCGGCCCGCCCCGAGGTCACCGATTCGGTGGCCCAGAGCAAGCGCGCCGGCATCCGCGTCATCATGGCCACCGGCGACAATCTGCTTACCGGTGAGGCTATCGCAGAAGAGATCGGCATCCTGAACGAGGATGGCCAATCGATGCGAGGCTCGGAGGTAGAGGATCTCGATGACGATGCGCTGGACAGCGCGATGGAAGAGACTCAGGTATTCGCCCGGGTATCGCCGTCGCACAAGCACCGGCTGGTGGGCTCGTTGCAGCGCATGGGCCATGTCGTGGCCATGACCGGCGACGGCGTCAACGACGCCCCCGCCCTGCAGGCCGCCGAGATCGGCATCGCCATGGGCATCACCGGCACCGATGTGACCCGAGAGACCTCCGACATGGTGCTGATGGACGACAACTTTGCCAGCATCGTGGCGGCCATCGAAGAGGGACGGGCCGTCTTTCAGAACGTCCGCAAGGTGGTCAAGTTCTTGCTGGCCACCAACCTGGGCGAAATCCTGACCATCTTGGGATCGCTCATCGTGTTGGGCGCAGATGTACCCATTGTGGCGCCGCTCCAGTTGCTATGGGTGAACCTTGTCACAGACGGCACGGTGGTCTATGCCGTCGCCATGGAACCCAAAGAGGAAGACGTCATGGAGTTTGCTCCACGCAAACCCGATACGCCGATCCTCAATACCGAGATCATGTGGAACGCGCTGTTCGTGGCCGTCTTTATGGCCATCGGTACCCTCTACATCTTTACGACCTCACGCGATGCCAATGGACTGGCCTATGCCCAGACCATGGCCTTTACGACGCTGGCCATGTTCCAGGTGTGGAACGCGCTCAATGTTCGCTCGCATACCCGCTCCTTCTTCCAGCTGAGTCCCCTGCGCAACCGCTGGCTGCCGGTGGCCGTCGCAGTCTCTATCACCCTGCAGATCCTGGCCAACCAGCTTGGCATCTTTCAGCTCGCCCTGGACACCGTGCCGCTTTCGTTCTCGGACTGGGTCCCTATCGTCGCTGTCAGCAGCTCGGTGTTCATCGCCGATGAGGTTCGCAAGCTCGTGGCGCGCATGCGCGGCAAGACCTCGGCCTATGCGGAGGGAGAGCTGGTAGGCCAAGAGGAGTAGTCGCCCCATTGGCCATGGGAGGCCCGAGTTCGACACAGAAAGGCGGCGCAGAAAGGCGCGCGGTTGGTGTCCGAATCCCTTGACCCACCGATCTCTGCAATCTATAATGAGGTTAACCTGCATCGGACAACGGCAATACTTGGTCCATGCAGATACAAGATAGATTTACCCATAGAGCAGGGATAGACCGTCGGTTACCAACGTGCGCCTGCTTGCAGGCCTGCGTCCTGTTAAAAGGTTTCGGACACACTGAGCCCGATTATAGATACCGCATGTCCCTGGTGGCTGCCTGTGTAGAGGCAGGCACCTTTGCCGTCTGGTCCTCCCCTGCATCGACATCCCCTCCGGGCTGCCTCAAACGCCAGCTTGGATCGGAGCACTCTGCAAGGGAGGTCCCATGGACCTGGACGTTGCCTTTCATGCCATTGAGGCGCAAGAGGCCCTCGAACACCTCGAGTCCGACCCGCAGGGTCTGGACGAGAACGGGGCCGCCGAGCGTCTCGAGCGCTTTGGACCTAACGAGATTCAGGAGACCGAGCGCGTCAGCAAGCTCACGATCCTGATCGATCAGTTTCGTAACCCCTTTGTCTATATCCTCGTCTTTGCCGGGATCATCTCTATTCTCGGTGGCCACGAGATCGATGCCATCGTCATCGGCGTGATCATCCTGGTCAATGCCGCCATCGGGTTCTTTCAGGAGGTGCGCGCCGAGCAATCCCTCCAATCCCTGATGGAGCGAGCCGCACCCGAGGCCACCGTCCTGCGCCGGATCAACGGCGAGAGCCAGGAGGTGGACATCCCCGCGTCCGAGGTGGTGCCGGGCGATATCATCGTGCTGGTCACTGGCGCCAAGGTGCCCGCCGATGCCCGTCTGCTCGAAGCGGCCAATCTGGACGTGGACGAGGCGATGCTCACCGGCGAGTCGCACGCGGCCAGCAAATGGGCGGACCCCGTACCGGAAGAGGCGGCGGTGGCCGATCGCCACAATCTGGTGTACGGTGCCACCGCGATCACCCGGGGCCGGGGCACCGCTGTGGTGTTTGCGACAGGCCGTGAAACCGAGATCGGTCAGATCGCGACGCTGATCGAGGAAACCGAAAAGGGCGAGAGCCCGATCCAGCAGCAGATGGTGTC
>SKRJ01000056.1 GCA_007118555.1 Anaerolineae bacterium
ACGCGCCTTGCACTCGGACCCACATGGTCCTGATAGACGACCTGATTCGGGCTGTACGCCAGACGGTGCAGCAGAGCGGCGATGGGCCCTGTCAGGGCGCCGAGAGTTGCGGCCGCTCCTGCCCGTTGCGACGAACACCATCCTGCTCCACCCCGTGTCTCGTGCTTTACCAAGGCTCGCTGTATGCCACGCGCATGTGCAACGTGCCGCTCGGATGGCGTACGCAGACCTGCTCTGCCCCAACATCGAACGCGTCGTAGGGCTCGCCATCGATGCGCACTCCGATGGCGCCCGGCCGCCGGACGTGCACGACGAGCGCCGCGAGGGGCCGCCTACTGGGCGCCTCGACACGGATGCTCACCTCGGATTCGGTCGCCTCCACCTGATAGCTCAGCGGGCCAAAGAAGGTAGCCATACGCTCCACGCCGAACGACTGCCCGGCGAGGAACCAGTCGCGCGGCCCTGCCGGTGCCAGGTGCAAGGTGTCACCGTCCTCCCACACAAGACAGGCCCGCAGCCAGACAAGCGCCTTGCTCTCATCAGAGGGCTTGTAGAACGGTCCAATGCCGTGGCCAAGCTCGGTGACCGGGTGCTCGGTAAAGACCCGCACATCGGGATAGAGCTGCTGGCCATAGTTGTTGTAGAGCGCGCGGATGGCATGCTCGGTCTGGCCCCGCCGCATATAGTCGATGGCCAGGTCGGTGACGTTGGGTTGGATGGTGATGCCGCCCTGGCTGAACCAGAGACGCTCCACGTCCACGGGGCGCCCCCACTCCCGCGACATATAGAGATTATCCTCTAGGTCTTGGAGCACCCAGGTCATCTCCTGGGCATCGGGCGGGAACACATGGCCTTCGAGCAGGTGCAGGGCCCCATATCCCGCCTCTCGAAACCAACCCCACTCACGCCCGCGAATGCCTGTGCGGGTGGGCAGATGGGGGATGTAGGTGCCATCCATCAACCGGACCACGGGTGCCTCGATCATGGCGCGCCGGGCAGCGCGCTGGATGTCCTCCTGGTAGAGGGCCACCTCCCGCCGCAGTCGGTCCGCGTCCTGGCAACCGATCTCGGCGAGAACCTGCGCGATCTCCTTCATGCCGCGGTGGGCGTGAGCATTGACGGCGAACCAGTGGCGCCACTCCCGGTTGTCCTCCAGATGACCGGCCGGCAGCAACCCCCAGGCCTTGTCAGCCTCGCCATCAGGATCGGTCCGCTTGGTGTTCTGCCGCTCTCGGATCACAAAATCGCAAGCCGCCACGAGGTTCGGCGCGACCCTGCTCAACCAGTCGCGGTCGCCCGTGTACCGGTAGTGGGCGGCCAGGCACTCCATGATCACGCCGTGGTCCAGATTATAGGAGAACTGAGTGGCCTTGGGCTCGCCTGCGTCCAGCTCGAGGGCGGTCAGGGCGCCCTCCGCCGAGCTAAAGGCCCCGTCCAGCTCCTTGAGGCCCTGGGTCCGCAGGAACGTCTCCAGATAGGACTCGGCCCGATCGTGATGCCCGGCCTGATCCAGCATCTCGATCTGCCAACAGGCCTCGTTGCCGCAGGCATGATAGGCCCAGGTGGCGGCGGGCAGGACACAAAGGCCGCTGACGGGGTCCTTGTCGACGCTGATCGCGATATGGGTACGTACCGCCTTGTGGAAATCGGCCAGCACCTTGTCGGGCAAGCTCAGTTTGCCACCGCTCTCCACATAATCGCGCCAGTAACCGATCACATCATCGAGCTTTTCGGCATACCCAAGCCTGCGCACCTTTTCCCACTCCGCCCGGCGAGTCAGGCTGACAAAGGGCACGGCCAGATCGAGGACGTCCATCTCGCCCTGCCCCAGATCGACGTCATAGGCCACCGCCGTGCGGACCGAGTGTGATTCGCCTGGCTCCAGGGCGCACGGAATCGTCGAGGCCGTCCCCTTGCCTGGCGTCAAGGCGTAACGCAGGCATGGGCTCGGATAGGCATCGATCCGCCACTGGCGCGCGACAGGCTCTGCGGGAACGATGCGACCCGTTGCCACCACACAGTCTTTCTCAAGCTTCAGCTCCTCCTGGGGCGCGTTCACGATCCACAGGCGAGCTCGCTTGCGGCCGGGCGTCGTGTTACGAATCTTGATGCGCATCATGACGACGAGATCCTCGTCGCCACGCCGCTCGTCGGGCGGCGTCATGGGGCCGTCCAGCAGCGCCGCAAAGGCCGTCTGAGAGTACGAGATCTCACGGTCGAGCCACTCGCTGCAAAAGATGGGGAGCCAGCCCTCGAGGCGACTCTGCTGTGTGGTTTCGCGACGCTCGCGGAAATCGGGGGGATCGCCACTGCCAACGCGAAAGCGGAGCATGGCGCCCGGCCACTGCAGGCGCGCCGCATCCCGCCCCCATAGCTTGAGCAGGCGTTTATCCGCAAAGAGCTCGCCGTTGTAGCGCAGGGCCCATTCCTGCCGCCCTGCTTCGACACCCAGGGGAAAGTAGCGGCCGAACGGCGCGGTGATTGTCTCGTCCAGCGCCGGCATCTCCTGCATGGCCCGCTCGAGCGACTGCTCGGGCTGGCCAGCAACCCGGTCATAGATCGGTTGCGGCGCCAGGGCGATCTGGGACTCGAGCGCCTGCAGGTCGGGGGCCTCCCCGGCCCAGTACACCAGCGCGTCAAGATCCCTGATATAGATGGATCCCTCTGCCAGGTCACTCACGAGGACGGAGAAACTGTGCGCCTCGGTACGTACTGTGACGATGGTGCGATCCCCTGAATCTGACTCACAGTCGGCATAGAGCAGCCGCAGGCGTACGCCCTTGGGCCGCCCTTGTGTCTCCAGCGACCAGCGCGCATCCTCCATAATCCGGTCCGACTCGGCGAAACCCACGGGTCGGATATCGAGCAGGTGTCCATTCCATACCTCTGCAAAGCCGCTCCAGTCGCACGCCTCGCTCTGGCCCACACCGAGAAGCAGATCGATCTCGCCCTCGCGCCAGACCGAGCCAGAATAGGCATGAAAAGCGACTATGTCTGGTAACGATTCGGCGCCGACGATCCGCAACTTGAGAGTGCGACGGAAATCCACCCGATAGTGCTCGGCGTTGACGACCTGGTCCAACCCGATCTCGGGAAGGTCGATGGGATCACAGACAAACGAGTAGATACCCTCATCGGTTGCGCTCGCCCCGCGGACCGTGGTCCACTCGCCATGGTACGGATCGTCGCGACCGATCCAACTGTGCCTCGCGCCGGCAAAGCGCTCGGGCGCCGGGGTAGGCCAGTGCATGCGCCAATACTGCACCTGGACATCGGCGGGCACCGGGCCGGCAAAGCGCACACGCACCTGCCGCACGTCGCGCGGTTCTTCCCATTCGAGACCAAGCTGCCACTGGTTGGTCCCGCGATCGTAGCCGGGCTGAAGCCGGCCATTGGGGCTCCGGCCCACCTCATGTACGCAAAGGTCGCGCCCCTGCCCCCCGCTCCACCACCGGTAGTTGCCCCAGGACGACAGCTCCAGGGGATCCCCTGCGGAAGGTTGCGGACTATCGGCACCCTGTATAAGAGTGGACATCGCTGCCTCCTAATCATGGCATCATGCTCATCGGACTCCCACAGCGCAAGGCACATACGGAGCCTCTCCAGCGTCGTTCCCTGTTCATGCCGGTGTGGTGCACGCCTCACCCTGTTGGAGCAGCTTGGCACAACTTGTGAAGCTTACTCTCGCTACACGGAACGTCAAGCACAACAGGGGACATCTCGTGTGTTGTGTGCCGCACCACAGACACGGCAGTGACAGAGCGAGCTATGGGTGATACGGAGCAGGCCTTGCGGGGCGTGGGGGAGCGGACCGTCGTATGGGGGACAGGCCTGTGTGCCGTGTAGCTAGCGAGGTGGGTCACGACGCCGGGCCCATCTCTAAAGAGCAGGCCCGGGCAAGCTCGAGCCATGCAACGCAGAGGGGGTGGGGGCTTTGCCACAATCCCCGGCGTGTGTCACCGCGCGATCCAGTGTTGCGCCCCGGCCAGGACTCGAACCCGGGACCCACTGCTTAGAAGGCAGTTGCTCTGTCCAACTGAGCGCCAGACCACTATCTGTAGTGTTTTGAGGTGTAATTGACCACTACATATAGTGGCTAGAGGGATGCTTCCAAGTCGTACAACACCAGTACAACACTTGGGAGGCAATCCGATGCGAAGCAATGGCGAAGGTACCATCATCCGGCGCAAGGACGGGCGCTGGCAAGCGTCGCTGCAAATCGACGGGAAGCGGCGTACCATCTATGGCAAGACACGAGGCGAGGCCGCGAAAAAGCTGGCAGAGCTGCAGAACCAGGCCAGCGCCGGCGGGTCCCTGCCCCGCCCTGGTAAGCGAACGTTGGACTGCTTGCTGGATCTCTGGCTCGAGATGCGCGCCCCGCACATCAAGCCCAAGACGCTGTGCGACTATAGACAGACGGTTGACTGCTACATCCGGCCTGCGCTCGGCAAGACTCTGTTGAGCCGGCTAGAGCCTGCTCGCATCGAACGCCTGCTGGTCAGTTGCCATGACCGCCCACGAACAGCGCAAAAGGTCCACTTGCGTCTGTCACAAGCTCTCGCTCTCGGGGTGCGCTGGGGCTGGCTTTCGAACAACCCCTGTGACCGCGTCGACCGTCCCCGCTATCGAGCCCGCCGAAAAGAGCTCTGGACTCCTGGACAACTACGTTGCTTCCTGGACGGCACCCGCGACCACTGGCTGGGACCCCTATGGATGCTTCTGGCCTGCTCGGGCAT
>SKRJ01000345.1 GCA_007118555.1 Anaerolineae bacterium
ATGGTTGTGGGCATCGATCACGGGGAAGCGGGGGCGCAGAATCTCGGTGACCTCAGTGACCAGCTCGGAGCGGGGCTCGAACTCGCTGTGCAAGAGCGGCGTATCCATGTCGGGTTCCTCTCTCCTGATAGCAGGGTGTGGGACGAAACGACTAGAAGAACGCACCGGCGATGCGGCCCAGCACCATAAGGGCCACGCCCAGGACGACATAGCAAAAATAGCGGCGCAGCTTGGTGCCGTCAAGCTTGCGGCTGATGGTCATGCCAATCTGAAAGCCAACGCTGCCGCCCACCAGCAGCGTCATGAGCACGGGCAGATCGCTGTTGCCCTGGGACGAGTGGGTGATGGCGGCGACAAAGGATGTGAGCCAGATCATGAGCAGGCTGGTGACGATAGCCCGGTGGGTGCGCATGCCCACCAGGTACACCAGCGCGGGCAGCAGGATAATCCCGCCGCCCACCCCCAGCAGGCCGGTGAGATAGCCCGCGGCCAGGCCAAAGTAGGCCAGCACCGGAATCGAGAGCCGGGGCGACTCGAGGCTGCGAAAGTTGGCATAGGGCGGGATCTTGACGTAGGAAAATAGCCCCACGCGGACAGCAGGCCGGGCAGGACGGCGGGTTTCCAGGAACATCCAGACAAAGATGGCCAGAAGCAACACAAGAAGAACCAGAAGCGTGTAAAAGTCTGCGGCCGGGATCTCTGCCCCATTCAAGGAGAGGGATCCCATAGCCTTGAGCGATTCCAGCGTCCTGCCACCGAAATAGACGCCGGTGGCGTTGCCGCCAAAGAGCACCAGCGCCAGCTTGAAATCGGCCAGGTTGCTCTTGCGCCGCCAGTATAGCCCCGCCGTCGAGACGCCCAGGATGTTCATGACGCCGGTGCCTACGGCGATGGGCATGGGCAGGCCCAGCACCACGTTGAGGAGCGGCGTCACCAAAAAGCCCCCGCCAACGCCAAAGAGCCCTGTCAGCAGGCCCGCCGCCACGGCAATGACCAGGGCGCCCAGTATCGTCAGAGCCATCAGCCCCGATCGCCCCTGCGACGCTGTCGCTCGCGGACCCACTCGAACGCCCACGCACTGGCCAGGCCCCATACGATGGGGATGGCCAATCCCAGCAGGATGTCCATGGCGACACGCATAGGCGAGGCTCCTTTCGCTGGCACACACAAACCCTTGCCGGATCAGGCCTGCCCTGTCAGGCTGCCTACAGGCGAGGCAGTCGGTCGACCCTGGGAGGCCGATGGCACGCAATGAGCAGAGCTTGGGGTAGCCCCATTATAGGCCAAAAGGCGCAGGCGCGGCAAGTCAATCTCAGCCGCAAGATCTGCGGTCGCAAGACACTGCCGCAAGATCTGCGGTCGCAAGTCTCCTCGGCTCGTCCTATTGACAGGCCCGCCTCCGACGCGCCATAATGCGACTAGATACCGGTAGACCTATTCCAACATCGGAGGCTTGCGATGGATTTTGGTATACGAGACAAGACGGCACTGGTGGCGGCGGCCAGCAAGGGCCTGGGCAAGGGGGCAGCCATGGCGCTGGCCCGCGAGGGGGTCAACGTCGCGATCGCTGCGCGGGGCGAGGATCTGTTGCGGCAGACGGCCGACGAGATCGCCCAGGCTACGGGCGTCCGCATCGTGCCCATTGCGGCCGACGTGAGCGTGGCCGGCGATATCGAGCGGCTGTTTGCGGCGGCAACCGAGGCCCTCGGCCCCATCGACATCCTGGTGAACAACGCCGGTGGGCCGCCGCCAGGTGTCTTTACCGACATGAGCGACGAGGACTGGCTCAACGCAACCGAGCTGACGCTCATGAGCACCATCCGCATGACGCGGCTGGCCCTGCCCAGTATGCGCGAGCGCCAATGGGGCCGCATCATCAACATTACCTCCATGTCGGTCAAGCAGCCGATCCCCAACCTGCTCCTGTCCAACTCGTTGCGCTCGGCCGTGGTGTCCATGGCCAAGACGCTGGCCGATCAGGTGGCCGCCGAGGGCATCACGGTCAACAACGTTTGCCCCGGCTATATCCTGACGGACCGCATCCGGCAGCTCACCCAATCGCAGGCCGAGACGGAGGGCGTGTCTCAGGACGAGATCATGGAGCGCTCGCTCTCGGACATCCCCGCGGGTCGCATCGGCCAGCCCGAAGAGCTGGCGGCGCTGATCGCCTTTCTCGCCTCAGAGCCGGCGGCCTATATCACCGGCACCACGACCCAGGTGGACGGCGGCCGCTATCGCGGGCTGTTCTAGACGTGGGCGGGACGCGGGCCGCCCGGCGGCTGCTGGCGTCGGTCGGCCTCCTGATGCTGGTGGCGCTGCTGGCCGCCTGCGCCGTGGGTCGTGCCCCGGAGGCGGCCGACGGGGTCGATCCTCAGGAGGAGGCGCCTGACCTGGGCGCGGGTCTGGGCCGGGGGCTGAATCTCGGCAATGCGCTCGAGGCGCCCCGTGAGGGCGAATGGGTGATGGTGCTCCAAGCGTCGTACTTCGCCCGGATTCGCGAGGCGGGCTTTGACAGCGTGCGCATCCCGATCCGGTGGAACGCCTACGCGGAAACCGAGCCGCCCTACCAGCTCGCGCCGGCGATCTTGGAGCGGGTGGATTGGGCCATCGCCGAGGCCCTGTCCCATGATCTGGCCGTGGTGATCAACATCCACCACTATGACGCCCTCATGGAGCGCCCGGAGGACCATCATGCCCGCTTTCTCGCCCTCTGGCGGCAGATCGCCGAGCACTATCGAGACCATGACCCGCGGCTCTATTTCGAGCTGCTCAACGAGCCCCGCGACCGCCTCGACGGCGCGCTCTGGAACCAGTATCTGGCCGATGCCCTGGCCGTGGTGCGTGAGAGCAACCCCGATCGCTGGGTGATCGTCGGCCCGGGAAACTGGAACCACATCAGCGCCCTGAGGGCCCTGCGGCTGCCCGACGACGACCCGCGCCTGATCGTCACTGTGCATTACTATGAGCCCTTTCGCTTTACCCACCAGGGCGCCGAGTGGGTGCAGGGGAGCGATCCCTGGGTGGGAACCCCATGGCGTGGCACAGATGCAGAGGTGCGCGCCATCCAGCGCGATTTCGACACCGCGGCGCGCTGGGCCGCCGAGTGTGACCTGCCCGTTTACCTGGGCGAGTTTGGCGCCTATAGCCGGGCCGACATGGAGTCCCGGGTGCGCTGGACCGAGACCGTCGTGCGCGAGGCAGAGGCCCGTGGCTGGAGCTGGGCCTACTGGGAGTTTGGCGCGGGCTTTGGCGTGTACGACCGCGCGCGGGACGCTTGGCGCGAGGAGCTGCTGCGAGCCCTGCTGCCCGAGTAGCGTCGCTGCAACTCACGCTGGGCATGCCTGCGCGAACCCGCGCTTTGCGGGGCCGCCCTGTTTTGCAGCGCATGGGCGTTGGGCTATGATACGCAGCAATGGATGCTCAAGCGACGACACCCGCGAATGCCGCTCAAGATCGGGCGATAACCCTGGGTCATCCCAGCTATGTGTGGCGCGCCGGCCAGGAGCGCCGCCTGCAGATGATCCTGCGTCATGTGCCCCTGCAGGGCGCGCGCGTGCTGGATGTGGGCTGCGGGCTGGGGCTCTACCTGGAGCAGTTTATCGCCCAGGGGGCCATCGCCCACGGCATCGAGCTGGACGCCGAGCGCGCCGAGGCAGCCCGACAGGTGAGCCCCCATGCGCGCCAGGGCTCGGCCGAGGCGCTGCCCTACCCCGATGGCTCCTTTGACCTGGTCTTTTCCAACGAGGTGCTGGAGCATGTGCAGGACGATCGCCAGGCCCTGCGCGAGGCCGTGCGCGTGCTGGCCCCCGGCGGCCACCTGGCCCTGTTCGTCCCCAATCGCCTCTACCCGTTCGAGACCCACGGCTGGTACTGGCGGGGGATCTACCGCTTTGGCAACATCCCGCTGATCAACTATTTGCCCGACCGCTGGCGCAACCGGCTCGCCCCCCATGTGCGGGCCTATCGGCGCAGCGAACTGCGGTCGCTGTTCGTGGGGCTGCCCGGCGAGATCGTCGTGCATCGCGGCATCTATGCCGGCTATGACAACATCGTCGCTCGCTGGCCGCGCCTGGGACGTTGGCTCCAGCGCATCAGCTATGGGCTGGAGGCCACGCCGCTGCAGTGGCTCGGGCTATCGCACTATGTGCTATTTCAAAAGGGCAACGGGGAGGCATAGCCGATGCAAGTCGTCTTTCAGCCCATGGGCGTCGCCTGCCAGGCCAATCCCGACGAGACCCTGCTCGCCATCGCCGACAAGGCCAACGTCGCCATCGAGCGTGTGTGCGGGGGCCGAGGCACCTGCGGCAAGTGCCTGGTGCGTGTGTCCGGCGAGGTCTCGGAGGTCACCGAGGCCGAGCATCTCTTGCTCTCGTCGCAGGCACTGGGCGACGGCTATCGTCTGGCCTGCCAAGCCCGCGCTCTGGCCGATCTCGAGGTTACCGTCCCCGACGTATCCCGAGTCGCAGAGGTCAGCATCCTGACGGGAGGCATCGCCAACGATCTGGCCCTCGAGCCCTGGGTCACGCGCCACATCCTCTCTGTCCCGCCGGCCACCCTCGACGATCCGGTCGCCGACTGGGAGGCGGTTGGGCGTGTGTGGCAGCAGCAGGGGCAGGGCGCCCTGCGGCCCACGCTGCGCGCCATGCGCGAGCTTCCTGGGGCGCTGCGGGCCGGTGACGGCCAGATCACGCTGCTTCAGGTGGATGATGACGTCGTGCGGGTTCTGCCGGGCG
>SKRJ01000220.1 GCA_007118555.1 Anaerolineae bacterium
CGTCGAGCGGCCTCGATCTTTGAGCATGTGGTGGTCGGTGTCTATGCACACCCCCGCAAGACGTTGATGTTTCCCCTGGAGGAGCGACTGAGCCTCGCGCGCCAGGCTCTCTCGCAGTTTCCCAACATCACGGTAGAGGGCTATGAGGGGCTCACGGTAGATTTTGCCGCCAGGCACGAGGCCCGCGTCATCGTCCGGGGCCTGCGTGTGATATCGGATTTCGAGCTCGAGTATCAGATGGCCATGACCACGCGCAAGCTGGCGCCCGACATGGACATGGTATGTCTCATGACCAGCCTGGAGCACGCTTTTATCAGCTCGTCCATGGTCAAGGAGATCGTGATGGCGGGAGGATGCGTGGATCAGATGGTGCCCGATTTTGTGACCAAGTTTCTGGCACAGCGAATCGTGCCCAACGGACAAGGAGGGCAGAATCATTGACATCTTGCGGCTTGTAGACCGGTTGGAGGAGCTGATCGAGCACGGACGCCGCTGGCCGCTGGGCAATGGCGTGGTGGTCGATCGCGAGGCGTTCCTGAACCTGATCGATCAGATGCGCATCTCGGTTCCGCAAGAGATACGTCGCTCGCAAGAGTTCGAGGTGGAGCGCGAGCGCTATATCGCCCAGGCTCAGGAGGATGCGCGGGTCATCATCGAGCAGGCCCGAGAGGATGCGGCGCGCCTGCTGGATGAACAGGAGATCAAGCGCAGGGCCGAGGTGGACGCCAAACGGATCGTGGACCGAGCGCGCCGCGAGGCGAATGAGGTCCGCGAGGGTGCCGACATCTATGCCGAAGAGGTGTTGTGCGAGCTGGACCGTCACGCGCGGCTCATCACCCGCACGATTCAGAACGGGCTGCGTGAGCTGGGCAAGCATCGGGAAGGCGCCCCGACGGATGCAAAAGTCTCCGAGACAGTTGCCTCGGGCCAGGGCGAGGCGCCGGCAGAGGCCAATGCCAAGCCAGAGCCGCCCAAGACGGATGGCCAAGCACCGCCCCCACCGCCGCCATCAAAGGCAACTTCTGTGCCCTCAGAGTCGGCTTCCATGGCGGCGTCGGACGGCGCCCCATCCAATGGGGACCACGCGATCGATTGAGCCGGCATGCGGCCAACGCGTCGGGCGCTAGGATACGTGCAGTGCCAGGCCGGCCTCGACGAGGCTCGCGGGCAGAATCTGGGCGCCCGCACCCTGCAGGGCCTGCTTGACGGCGTCCACGCGCTCGGGCTCGGCGATGGTGATCATGCAACCGCCCCCGCCCGCCCCGCAGATCTTGTTCGCGGAGGCGCCGGCCTCGATTGCTGCTGCCATGATACGCTCAATGTCCGGCGTGGTGACGCCCTCGGCCAAGCCACGGCGTAGTTGCCACTCGCGATCCACCAGCTCGTAAAAGCGCGGGAGGTCCTGGTCGACCAGGCATTGGCGCATGGCGCTGGCGATCTCTTTGATCTCGCCCATGCGGGCCACCGTGTCGCCCTGCTTTTCGATATAGCTCTTGAGCATGGCCCAGTTGGTGACCGCCGACGAGTGGGGAATGCCCGTAAAAGAGACGATCAGTCGCTCGTTCAGCAGATCGATCAGGCCATTACCCTGCGAGAGGCACTCGATGTCCCAGCCGTCGATACCGAACCAGATGGAGCTGACGCCGCCATAGAGAGGCGGGAAATAGTCCTGCTTGCCGGTGGGAATGCCGATCAGCTGGGCCTCGATGTTGGCGCCGGTATCGATGATGCGCTGGTACGAGATCTCACGGTCGGTGAGCTTGCACAGCGCAGCGGAGAGGGCCATGAGCAGCGCCGAGGAGGCCCCAATGCCCGAACCCTGGGGCGCTTCGCTGCGAATGTGAATGTCGAGCCCACCCTCGGGCCGATAGTACTGCAGGGCATAGTGCACCAGCCCGAGAGAGCCGCCCGGGCGTAGCGCGTCGAGGGAGACGTGCTCCTCGTGCAGATCGAGATCGTCCGAGTGGATCAGGATGCGAGCATCGGCGCGGGTGGCGAGATGCACCTCGGCAAAGATATCCACGGCGGCGTTGACGGTCAGACCACCCCCCTCGAACAGATAGAGCGGGTAGACGTCCAGCGTCCCACCGGCCAGATCCACGCGCATCGGTACCTTGGCTCGAATCTCCATGTACTGCTCCTGATGTTGTGACTGCTAATTGAACAAACGCTCAAAGGGATCGCTGGAGCGGGGCGCCGAGTCGGGCGGCCGGGCATTGTCCCGCTCGCGCTGAAACAGGGCATCCTCGCTGAAATACTTGCTCCATTCTTCGGGGGCGTTCAGGTCGTCGGCGCCGTGCCGGGTCAGGCGCTGGCGCACCTGGACCATGACGGGCGTGTTGACCGAGGCTCCCGCGACGATCACCTGCCCCTTGCTGAGAGCCGTCAGCTCGGCCAGCAGGTCGCGCCCCACCGATTCGACGCTCTCGGCCACCCGCGCCTGGTCGATAGGGTTGACGATGCGCATGATGCACTGGGTCATGCACTGGGAGAGCACGTCGCTATCCAGCTTGCCGGGGCGCTGGCTGATCAGCCCCACCGACACGCCAAACTTGCGCCCCTCGGAGAGGATCTGCTTGAGGATGCCGGTGGTGACCAGGTCGGCGTTGGCGGGCGCATAGTTGTGGGCCTCCTCGATGAGGACAAAGGCGGGATAGGCGATGTGATCCTCGTCGTCAGGCGAGGTTCGCCCCCGCACGGTGTCCATGCGCGCCTGATTGATGCGCCGCAGCAGGGTGGCGACAATGATCTGCTGCTCGCGGTCGGGGATCTCGTTGAGTTGCAGGACGGTGCACTGCCCGGGGCGCAGCAGGCTCGTCAGCGGCAGATTGCGGTTGTCATCAAAGATCGACGACTGCTCCAACACCTGGCTCACGCGCCAGATCAGGGCGCCCACCGTGGGGTCCTCGTCGCCATCGGCCTCGGGATCGGTGACCGTCTCGCCCCGCAGGCCCTTGCGGATCTCGACCTTGAGGGTGCCCCGGTTCCACTTGTCGCCGTGCTCGCGCTTGACGCGGCCATAGGCCTGGCCCAGCAAAAAGTGCATCCGCTCTGACAGGTTGGGCAGCAGGTAGCGTAGGTCCGCCAGCTCTAACGACGAGACGCGCACATGGATGTCGTCCGGGCGCACGATCTTGACCTCGGGGGCATAGCCGTCGGCACCAAAGGCCTCGTGCCCCTGCATGTCCCTGAGGGTGTCATACTCGGCATGGGGATCGATGACCAGCACAGCCGCCCGGTTGTTCGCCTGCATGAGCTCTTCCAGAACGACTCCGGCCAGGTACGACTTGCCCGAGCCGGTGGATGCGATGATGGCCAGGTGGGTGCTGGTGAAACCACGGGCGTCCAGCACGATGGGGACGGCGTCGCGGCTGCGGCTGAGGAGCGAGCCGATATGAATGCCGCCCAACTCGCCCCGCCCCAGCTTGCAGAGCACGTCGCTCAACATGCCGTCGGCGGCGATCATGATGGGCGTGCCCGAGGGCGGCGGCACCCGGGGATTCACAAAGCCCATGACGGGATCGTAATAGCCCAGGATGGTGACGGTGATCTCGAACAGCTCGTGGGGCTCGTGCTCATAGCCCAGCAGGTCGGCGACCTCCTGGGGCGGCACGGTCGGGTCGGCGAGAAACGTGTCGGGATAGAGGCGCAGGGGCACCCGGGCGCTGACCCGCCCCAGGATCTCGCGGGGCGTGCCCTCGACGGTCGTCTCGTAATAGACAAATTCGCCGTACTTGACGAGCTGCTCCGGGTCGGCGGCCACAAACACGTACTCGTGGGGCGTCTCGCCGGGGCCCTTGGTCGTGCCGATGGGCGTGTTCTCCAGCATCGTAGTCCTCCTCAGCCGGCGGGCAGCACGGACGCGCGCCAGGCCAGGTTGCAGCGCAGGATCGCCAGGCGGCGGGCCTGGTCGGGAAAGCGATCCGCGAGGTCATGGGTTACCTGCAGGAGCAGGGGCGGGATGAGCGGGTTCGCATCCATGGCCTGCAGCAGCGCCATATAGCTCATGCGAAAGCGGCCATCGGGTTGATGGAAGGTCTCGATCTCGGCGTCGGTGAGCCGGCGCACCTGGCAATCGATACCGGCACAGACCGCCGGCACGCCCTGGACGGCGTTCTCCTGTATCGCGCCAATAACCGTGATGGCGACCAGGGTGGCCTGCTCGGCCAGGTAATCGGGCGAAAAGACGGCCAGATCCTCCTGGGGCGAGAGGCGCGGGCCCAGGTTGCCAAACTCGGGGTTGAGCAGCGTCGTGTTGGCGATCAGGCCCACGAGCTGCTCGCCGTCGTCCTGCTCGATGCCGACAAAGGAGCCAAAGCAATAGTCCAGGGGCGCAGGCACCTGCTCGGCCTCGCCAGGGCCATAGATCTGGCAGACATAGTCCACGTGGGAACTGGCGTTGACGATCTTGCCGATATACATGGCAGCCTCCTGGCTGTGCTGTCGAGCTACACCTGGGCGGTTGGCGGGCTAGCGGCGGCCCCGCTTGCTGAGGGCCTTGCGCGAGTAGGTCCAGCTCAGGTCGTTCTCGTGGGCAAACTCTTGGAAGAGACGGTAGAAACGCTCGCGATCCTGCATGGTGATGACGGCCACGGCGTCGGCGGTCTCGATGGCATAGGGATAGCCGGTGCCCACGACGCACTCGGCCCGCACAATGTCGATCACGTCCTCCAAAATGCCATCCTCCAGCAGCC
>SKRJ01000127.1 GCA_007118555.1 Anaerolineae bacterium
CGCCGAGGCGATCTCGAGCTCGAACATCATCCTCGAGTTTGCCCCGAGCGAGGAGCGCCCCACGTATATCGGGCTGACGAACACGCTCCTGGCGCCCGTCCGCACCCTGGCGCCTATCATCGGCGGAAGCCTGGCCAGCATCATCGGGTTCCCGGGGCTGTTTGCCATCGCCGCCGTCCTTTCGGTGGGCGGCTCGCTGCTCATGATCCTGCGCGTGCGCGAGCCCCGCAGCCTACGCCCAACGTTCATGTAGACGAGGAGACAGGGATGCTTTTCATCGAGGACACGGTTCTGGTGGTTGTGGATGTGCAGGGCAAGCTGGCCGAGCTGATGGCCGACAAGGAAGAGCTGTTCGCCAATCTGGAGCGGCTGATCCGGGGCGCCGACGTGGTCGAGCTGCCGATCCTCTGGCTGGAGCAATACCCCGAGGGGTTGGGGCCCACCATCGAGCCGCTGGCCCAGCTCCTGTCGCCCTCCCGCCAGCCGATGCCCAAGGTGTCCTTTTCCTGCTGTGGCTGCCCCGCCTTTGTGGATGCATTGCAGGCCACGGGGCGTCGGCAGGTGCTGCTGGCAGGCATAGAGACCCACGTCTGCATCTACCAGACCACGGCCGATTTGCTTGCCGCAGGCTACGAGGTGCAGGTCGTGGGCGATGCAGTGTCGTCGCGCACGGCACGCAACCGCGAGCTCGGTCTGCAGCGGGCGCACGATCTGGGCGCCACCATCACCAGCGTCGAGATGGCCCTGTTCGAGCTACAACGCGTCGCCCGCGGCGATCGATTTCGCGCACTGGCGCGCATCGTGCGCTAGCTGTACCATGCGCATGATGCGGGATGATGTCTGTCCGAGGCGACAGGAGGTGTGCTATGACAAGCTTTGACGCCACGTTGATCGCCCGCTGCGGCGCCTACTGCGGCGACTGCACCTACAAGGAGCCGATGCGTTGCCCCGGCTGCCTCGACGCCCAAGGCGACATGTTCCACGGCACCTGTGAGGTGGCCAAGTGCTCGCTGTCCAAGGGTTATACCCATTGCGGCACATGCCCCGACCTGCCCTGCGACGCTTTGCAGGCCGCGTTTGACGAACCAGAGCACGGCGACGGCGGGGAGCGGCTGGCCAACCTGCAGGCCTGGGCGCGGGGCGAGAACAACTACATCCCCCTGGGGACCTATCCGAGAGATGGCCGCACGGGCTAGAGGATCAGCGGCAGGATCAGCGCCACCAGGCCTGTGCAGAGCACGGCCAGCATGAACAGGTTGTACCGGGCGGAATAGTCGCCCAGCAGCGTCGGGTCATAGTAGACGTCGACGCCCTGGTCCCTGTACATGCGCATTAGGCCATCGAGCAGCTTGCGCCGCATCTCGCGCCCCCTGAGCAGACCAAACTCGACCACCAGGTTGAGGACTATCAGGAGCAGGCTGAACGCCACAATGACCACCGTCTCGCCCGATGCGGCCGAGTTGATGGCCAGGATCAGCAGGTTGAGCACGATCCCGGTGAGGACAAAGATGGTGTCGGTGCGGGCGTTGGTCTGTAGCTCGCTGACGATGTGTTGCTGCACGCGCTCGATCATGTATCTCTCCTATGGTGTCTCGTACGCCGCCGGCACATTCACGCCGCCCGTCTGCCATACCACACAAAGATGGCGGCAAACAGCAGCGCCACGGCCACCCCCAGCCCGACGGTGCCCCACAGACGCAGGAGGCTCAGCCGAACGTCCACACAGACAGATCCCGTGCGCGGTCGATCGTCGCTCTGCCCCAGAATCGTGATCCCCCGCCGGCTCTCTCGCCGCGCCAGGCTGTGCGGCCGGATCGTGAGCTCGACCGTGTCCGAGCTACCCGGCTCCAGAGGAGGCACCCGATCGGGCTGCAGCGACGCCGTCCAACGGGCCGGCAGCCCCGTCACACTGAGCTCCATGTCGGCGAAGGTCTCGTCACCCATGTTCGTGATCATGACGGTGAGGGCGTTGTCTCGCCCGGCGGTAACAGTGGCGCATTCCCAGGGCTGCAGGGGAAACAGGCGCAAATCGAGGGAGCGAACGGGCTGGGGCACCTGCCCAAGAGTCGGCGAGGGATGCCAGAGCGCCATCCAACCGATCACACAGATACCGAGCCACAGAAACCAGGGGCGGATGCGGCGACCCGACATGAGACCTCCTCGGTGCGGCGCCCACCGGCGCGACTTTGACACCAAGTCCATTCTATAGCAGCGCCCCAAAGGCTCCAATGGGGTCCTGTTCGTGTGCCGCACGCACGCGGCCGGCTACCGAGCCTAGTAGAGGGAACGGCCCATCTCCCGTGCCCGAGCCGCCGTCTACCACACCTCCAGCGGGCGCCACTCGACCGACAGGGGCCCGTCCAGGTCCAACGGAGGCGTATGGCGCGTGCGCAGGATCATGACGCCCTCTTCGTCGCAGGGCTCCAGCCCCGTGGCCGTGCGGGCATAGAGCGGTCCTCGCCACAGCTCCCAGCCCAGCCGCGCATAGTAGCCGGGGCTGCCGGTGCACAGGGCGCCCAGGTCATAGCCCCCGATCTCGGCGGCCAGGCGGCGCATCACGGCGCTCCCCAGCCCACGCCGTTGCCATGCTGGCTCGGTGGCCATGCCCTCCACATAGGCGCAGCGCAGCAGCGGCCCGTCGCCCTGCTGGAGCAAGCGGGTGATCCACAGCGCGTGACTGGCCAAAGCGCCCCCGTGATTCACGAGCACATGAACCGGGTCCTGCATCAGAGCCAGATAGGGCCGATAATCCTCCTCAAAGGCGCGGGAGCAGAGATCGATGATGGCCTCGCGCTCGGCGGGCGTCAGGTCGCCGCCGGGGACGACGCACAGCGGCGCAGAGTGATCTGGTCGCTCCCCCGAGTCGGCTGTCGTGTTGCCTGGCATCTGACCTCGCATATGTCACCCAATGCGCACTCTGCTCTATCGCCTGCCGAGTGCAGGCATGTGTAGCATAGCGCAGAGCGGCCAGGACACAAGAACACTGCCGACGCTGATACCAGCGTCGGCAGTGTCTGCGTCAGGCCGTGTGTACGCCTGCTACTAAAAGTCCAGGTCGAACATGTAGCTCCGGCACACGCCTGTAGGACAAGTATCCTCCTCCGGAGTAAAGAGTTGGTCCAAAATGCGATCCGGGTCTACGGGACCGTGGGTAATCAGGACCAAGACCACATCATCAGTAAGGGGATCCTGCAGACCTGGTCCAAACATGGTTTCATGGCCTGGAGCGATATGCCCGGCAAAGCCACTCCTGCCACTCCTGCCGATCACATTGCCGGCTGCGCGAGTAACAGTGAAATGCTCCGTACCGGGGTTGATGAGGAACCAGATCGTCGCTACCTCATTGGGAGGCAGATTCGACAAACGCAACTGCATCGTGATGCCCCCTGGGGTCCTCACGAGATTTACGCGTTCCACCACCGGGTCGAGCTCATCGGCTGTGACAGCCGGCGTGATGCCCAGGGTGAGAATCAATGCAAGCGCCAGAAACACCATCAGCAACGTGCTTCGAATGACTACCCTCTTGCGTACCGATATCCTATCCATGACGGGCCCTCCTTATGATACGTCGATCACAAGCGACTCATATACATAATAAAGGGCTCACCGAAATATGTCAATAGTATTTTGATCAATTATGTAAATAATGTCAGAATCGGACCAAGCTAGAGCTCCACGTGACTATTACTGCGAATGCGCCAAGTGCCCGCGCAAGATCAACGTATAGGATTGCAGCTTGCGTCGCTCTGGAGCGCCATCGGCAGGCGAGCATCTCGCCCCCTCATCCCACCTCCCTCCAGCCCTACGCACCCCCCGCGCCCAGCAGCATCGCCACCGAGTTCATGATGAACAGCGCCACGTGAAAGGTCGCGTGCGAGACCATGGCCACCTCAAGGCTGTACTTCCAAAAGAGCCAGCCAAAGACCAGGCCGCCCAGGGCGTTGAGGCCGACGGTGCGCACGATCAGCGGCATTGTCAGCGGGGCGATTTGGGCCAGGGCCGGCAGATGCCCGATGCCAAAGAGCAGCGCAGACAGCGCAATAGCGGCCCACATCATCCCGGGGCCGGGCTCTCTCCGGTCGCGCTGCAAGAGCCGCCAGCCGGCCCACGCGATAAAGCTCATGACGCCCCACCGCAAGAGCAACTCCTCGGTGATGCCGCCATAGAGGATGCCCATGACCAGAGCGCTGACCAGGTCGATGAACCCTGGGGCGCCGTTGACCATCTCGACGTCGGCAAAGGGCGCCAGGATGAGATCCAGAATCACGACTACCGCAAAGAAAAGGGCGCCCAAGCCGACGGCGAGACCGATATGGGGGCGCAGCTCGGGCCAGATGGGCGTCCCGACCCGCACCCTGTCCGCCACGAGAGAGCGCAGCCCCAATCGATGCGCCAGAATGGTGCCGGCCGCCACGGCAATGGCCAGCAGGATCATGGATTGAGCCAACGAAACCAGGACCACAGCCGCCGGCGGCAGGTCGAGCATCTCGGGCGGAAGCGTGCCCACCGTATCGAGGATCATGGGGATCAGCGCCAGCACCCCCAGCATGCCCAGGGCAAAGAGTGCCAAAAAGGTCCGTCCAAAGCGAGTGGGGGGCATGAGCCCGCCTGGCGTGTCGTTGGGTGATCTGTCCATGAAGCTCTCTCTTTCATGATGTGCCCGGCTCGTGCCGGAAGATGGCACC
>SKRJ01000016.1 GCA_007118555.1 Anaerolineae bacterium
CCTGCTCGACGACGATCCGCATGCCCTCCAGGCGCTCCTCATCGGACAGGGCGCCAAAGCCGCTGGCGTTCACAGGCCAGACCAGGCCGTGGGCCCCACAGTCCACGCAGAACTCGACAATATTGCGCAGGCCCTCCCAGTCGACGAACCAATCCTCGTCAAAGGGGGTGGCGGGGGTGGTAAAGATGCTACGATAGGGTTGGGACATGGTGGTTCCTCCATGACAGGCGCCAGGGTGTGCTTTGTGCCGTATCATAGGGCAAGCGGCGGGCGAGGGCAAGAGACATGGCGGCTGACTGTTACCGAGCAATGCAGGAAGCTTCCTTTCTCGTGAGCGAAAGCGTGTTGTTGCGAACGACGGGGTACAGGATGCGATGGGCGATGACGAGCATCGCCCCTATCGACACCATCTCATATTGTCTGTTGCCGTAGGGCGCGAACTGCGAACACATACGTCCGTGTTCACTCACGGCAAGACCATTACACCAGATCAAAGAGCGGGCCAGAGTCCGGCCCAACGATTATCCCGACCGCCTGCTCCGCCACTCGTCAGCCGTGGCAGCGTAATAGTCGCTCTCGCTGCCGTCGTCCTCGGGGCGCCGCTCGACAAAACGTAGCCCCGCCTTTTGCATGACCCGTCCCGAGGCGGGGTTGTCCGTGGCACACTCGCCCTGTACGCTCGCGGCAGCGAGTTCCTCGTAGGCAAAGGTGAGCAGCGCCGTGAGGGCCTCGGTCGTGTAGCCCTGGCCCCAGTAGGCGGGGCGCAGCGCATAGCCAAAGGAGAGCTCGCCCAGGGTGGGGTCCGTGGCCTGGCCGATGCCGATCCATCCCATGACGGCGCCATCGGTCTTATGCACGATGGCCAGGTTGTAGGAAAATCGCGGGTCCATGGCGTTGTGGACCATCGTGTCGCGCACCCACCGCTCGGCCTGCTCGGGCGTCTCGGACGCGATGTACTCGCAGTAGCGCGTCACAATGGGATCGCTGCGCAGCAGGTGCATCGGTGCCGCGTCATCGGGGACCAGGTCGCGCAGTAACAGGCGCGGAGTCTCGAGTGTGAACATGGTTGCCTTTCGTAGGTTGATGCGCGCAGTATAGCGTCACGATCGACAGACATCAATCCACGGTCGCTTGCCGCATTCGCCCTGTCGCGGATTGGCCGCTTTTGGCGTCGCCCCGATGCGTGGCTATGATCCAGTGTCACGACGCAGTTTTCGGGTCCCACGCTATATCAGGGAGGTCTATCTTGCATAAGCGCCTGTTCCTATTGCTTTTCCTCGGCGTCGTCTGGATCGCCCTCGGGGCGCCCATGATCAGCTTGGCCGATACGCCGGACGATGGCTCCTCGGATGGCGGGCTGTGGCCGGCGACGGTGGCCTTTGTGGTGGATGAGCAAGAGGCGGAGGTGATGGGCGAAACGCAGGTCGTGCAGACCCTCGAGGTGGCCATCGGTCGCGGGCCTCGGGCGGGCGAGATCGTGACGCTGGAGCATGGCCATGCCCATGGGGAGGACGTGGCGCGCTACAGGGCGGGCGACCGTGTCTTTGTCAGCGCGTTGCAGGGCACCGACGGCACGATCCGCTATGAGATCGCCACGCGCGACCGCTCCTTTCCCCTGCTGCTCATGGCGATGGTGTTCGTGGGCATGGTGTTGTTAGCGGGAGGGCAGCGCGGCGCCCGGTCTCTGGTGGGGCTGGCGCTGTCGTTCGTGGTGATATTCTGGTTCGTACTGCCGAGGGTCGCGGCGGGGCAATCGCCGGTTTGGACGGCGCTCCTGGGCTGTGGCCTCGCCATGCCGGTGACCTACTATCTGTCCCATGGGCTCAACCGCAAGACCAGCATTGCTCTGATCGGCTCTTTGCTGGGGCTGGGCCTGACGGCGGCCATCGCCGTGGCCTTTGTGGCCGGCGCCCGCCTCACGGGGTTCTCCGACTCGGAGGCAGGGTTCATCCAGAGCTTGTACGGCGGCGTCATCGATTTGCGTGGATTGCTGCTGGCGGGCATGATCATCGGTGTGCTGGGCGTCATGGATGATATCACGGTGGCCCAGGCCGCGATCGTGGAGCAGTTGCATGACGCAAACCAGCAGCTCGATGCCTGGCAGCTCTACCGGCGGGCCATGCGTGTGGGGCAGGATCATATCGCCTCTATGGTCAACACGCTGATGTTGGTGTATGCTGGCGCGGCGCTGCCGCTCCTGCTGCTGCTCACCGACCAGTCGCTGCCTCTGACCTACATCCTCAGTCAGGAGCTGATCTCTGAAGAGATCGTGCGCATGCTGGTGACCAGTAGCGGCCTGGTGGCGGCTGTGCCGGTCACGACGCTGCTGGCAGCGCGTTGGATGGCGCCACGTGTCGCGGCCCGCGCGCCAGATACAGCGCAGGCCACCGATGGCTGAGGACACAACACGCAGTATACAGAGCAGCACAACGGTAAATATACTCACTATCATAAGGCACCATATCGGCCGACTGTGCCGGAAAAGGGAGTGGACGATGGATCTGCCTGCTGTCGGGGATCGTATCCGTTCGGGTTCGCTGGCTCGTGTGTTGCGGGTCGAGGAGCCCAACGAGGTCGGTAATGTTCGCTGTCTCGTGGAAAGCCATGACGGGCGGTTGGGTTGGATCGTCTATTACGCCGAGGGTGGCAGAAGCAACGTGAACTATTTTCCCGCAGAGGAGGCAGACGCGCTGGTCGCCGACCTGCTAGAGCGGGGGGAGTTGCCCGGTAGCCAGAAGGAAGACGCATGATCACCTTGCGACGTGCCCGAGAAGAGGACGCGGAGTTGCTCACGGAGCTTTCGCGCCGTGCGTTTCACACCGACGTGGACTGTGGTGCCCCCGAGGGGCCGGGCGGGCCTCCCGGCTACGACGACCCCGCTTGGCAGCGCCGTATGATGGCCGCTTGCGACTATTACGCGATTCTGCAGGATGAGCAGCCGGTCGGGGGCATCATCGCCTATGCCACAGCACCTGGCGAGTACGAGCTGGGGCGCATCTTTGTGGGGCCCGAGTGGCAGAATCGGGGGATTGGCAAGGAGGCTCTGGCCCTGCTCTGGCCCCTGTACCCCCAGGCGACGGCATGGCGCCTCGATACCCCTGCCTGGAACACGCGCACGCGCCACTTTTATGCGGGGCAGGGGTTCCTCGAAACCTCGGCCACCCACGAGTTTGTCTGGTTCGAGCGGCGGAACCCGCCTGTCCAGGCCACCCCATAGCAGTGGCGCACCCTGCCCAAAAGGAGGGCCATGTTTCAACGTCTGCAGCCCGCTGACCACCACCGTGCGTTGCCTCTGCTGGAGGGGCACGACCATCTTTTGCTGCTCGAGGCCGTGCTGGCGGGCATGGCGCCGGGCTATGTGTTCGTTGACGATCCTGCCAGGCCCCGGGCGCTGTTCGCCTCGGGCCCCGAGGGCCACTATGTGCTGGGCGATCCGGAGACAGACGGCTTTCGCGACGCACTGGCCAGCTACATCCGCGACGAGTTGCTGCCCGGCGCGCGCGCCGACGGTTGGGCATCGTTCAACCTCTACCATGAGCCCGAGTGGGAGCAGGCCGTGGGAGAGCTCCTCCCGGACCAAGTGCTGGTGAGAAACTCGCAGCGCTACTTTCAGTTTCAGGGCTCTCTGCGCGACTGGCGGGCGACGCTCCCTGATGGGGTGGTCGCCGTGCCTATCGACGCCGCCCTGCTGGCCCGCGACGACCTGGGCAATGTTGCGTGGTTGCGTGACTTTTGCGAGGGCGACTATGCCTCGCTGGAGGCGTTCCTGGCCGAGGGTTTCGGCATGTGCCTGCTGGGCGATGGCGAGGCGCTCTCCTGGTGCACCACCGATTGCGTCGTGGGCCAGCGGGCCGAGATCGGCATCACCACTGTGCCCGAGCATCGCCGCAAAGGCTACGGGGCTGCCGTGGCGGCGGCCAACATCGAGGAGGCGCAGCGCCGGGGTATCCGCCAGGTCGGTTGGCACTGCTTTCAGCAGAACCTGGCCTCGGCAGCCACGGCCGTTGGGGCCGGGTTCGTCGAGCTTTACAGCCATGCGGTGGTCTCGCTATGGCTCAATCCTGTGGACGGTCTGCTGGTCAACGGCAACCTGGCCCTCATGGCGGGGGACTATGCGACCGCCGCGGAGCACTATCGTGCGGGCTTGGCGCTGTGGGCCGATACGCGCGAGTTGCAGAGATCGGCTGTGCTGGCCGAGCGCGCCTATCAGGCGCGGTACCGCTATCAGGCGGCCTGCGCCGCTGCCCTCGCTGGCGACACCGCGATGGCCCTGGACGAGCTGGAGGAGGCCTGGACCTATGGTATCATGCGCCAGGCCAGCGTCTGAACGGCGCGCGCCCTGTCGAAGCGTTCAGTTGCCGTGACGGTAGAGCCCCTCGGCCGCGCGCTCGGCATCATTCAGGCGCTCGCGAATGAGGTCGGACGCGGCGTCGATCTCGGTGTCGGCGCCGATGGTAAAAGGCTCGCGCAGCGCCACCGCGACGCGAGCCCAGGGCAATGGCACCGTGTAGCGGTCCCAGCGGGAGAGGCGGTAACAGGCCGCGGCATAGGCGCCGATGGGGACGATGGAGGCGCCGGTCTTGCGGGCCACAAAGGCCAGCCCCGGTTTGGGCACATGGGTGGGCCCGGCGGGGCCGTCCGGGTTGATATAGAGGCCCTTGCCCTGGCGC
>SKRJ01000038.1 GCA_007118555.1 Anaerolineae bacterium
GGCATCGGCGGCCTGATCTGTTTCAGCGGCAACCGCAACGACGGCCAGTCCGACCTGGAGGGCATGATCGTCTGCGCCCACGGCCTGCGCCAGATCGCGCCCTATGCCGAGGAAAAGGGCATCAACCTCAACATCGAGCTGCTCAACTCGAAAGTGAACCATCCGGGCTACCAGTGCGACAGCACCGAATGGGGCGTCGCCCTGTGCGAGATGGTCAATAGCCCCCGGGTCAAGCTGCTGTACGACATCTACCATATGCAGATCATGGAGGGCGACCTGATCCGCTCCATCCAGCGCAGCCTGCCGTGGATCGGCCACATGCACACGGCGGGCAACCCGGGCCGCCAGGATCTGGACGACGACCAGGAGCTCAACTACACCGGCATCTGCCGCGCCATCGATGCCGCCGGCTATGACCTGTACGTGGGCCACGAGTTCCGCTCCAAGGGCGATCCCATCGAGGCGCTGCGCCACGCCTATGCGGTGTGCGCTCGCTAGAATAGGCAGAGGGCCCGGGGCTTGCAGATCGCATGCTGTATTGGAGTGACAGATGTAAACCTGCGTAGGTTGGAGGATGACGATGCCGATTGCGCGTGTGCAGGATCTGGTCAAACGGTATGGCGATCAGGTCGCTCTTGACCACGTGGACCTGGAGATCGCCGAGGGCGAGATCCTTGGCCTGTTGGGGCCCAATGGCGCCGGCAAGACCACCCTCATTCACTGCCTCACAGGGGTCATCGGCCACGACTCGGGCCACATCGAGGTGTTTGGCCAGGACCAGCGCCAGAACCTGAACGAGATCAAACGCAAGTTGGGGCTCGTGACCCAGGAGGTCACCGTCTTTGAGGACCTCACCGCCCGAGAGAACCTCCAGTTCTTTGGCGGGATCTATGGGCTACGGGGCGGCGAGCTGAACGCTCGTATCCAAGAGACCCTGGAGCTGGTGGGCCTCAGTGAGCACGATAAAAAGCTACCCGGCACCTACTCGGGCGGCATGAAGCGCCGCCTGAACATCGCCTGCGCCCTGGTGCACGGGCCCCGGTTCCTGATCATGGACGAGCCCACGGTGGGGATTGACCCCCAGTCGCGCTACAACATCCTGGAGAACGCCCGCACCCTCAACCGCCAGGGCACCACCATCCTGTACGCCACCCACTATATGGAAGAGGCGCAATCCATCGCGTCGCGGGTGGTGATCATGGACCGGGCCCAGGTGATCGCCCAGGGCACCGTCGAGGAGCTGATCAAGTCGGTCCAGTCGGAGGAGCGGACCCGGCTGGAGGTGGCCAACCCCAGCGACGCGATCATCGAGCGCCTGCAGGCGCTGGACGGCGTCACGGCGGTCGCTCGCGAGGGCAACCGATTCATCGTGACGTCCGGTGTGGGCGCCAACAACCTGGACAACATCCTGAATGTGGCGCGGGAGGAGGGCGGCCTGCTATCGGTGACCAGCGAGCAGCCCACCCTCGAGGACGTGTTTCTGTCGCTGACCGGCCGCACGCTGCGCGACGCGGCGGAGGGCTGACCATGCTGGTACGGTCCAGCTACTTTTTGCTGCGGCGCATGCTGCGCGGCTATCTCGGGCTTCTCCTGCTGCTCGTGCTGCCCTTTACGCTCATCACCGTGCTCGGACTGGTGGGCGCTGAAGCGCCAGCCGTAGAGCACGGTCTATCCATGATGGACTATATCGCCCTCACCATGATCCTCATGTTCCAGCTCTTTGGTGGCGCCTATGCCCTGGAATATCTGAGCGGGGACCTTTTTGCGGACCGGCGGTGGCGGATGCTCTCTTTGCCGTATCCGCCCCATACCCATGCCTTTGCCATCCTGCTCGCCAGCACCCTGTTCACCACCGCGCAGGGGCTCTTGCTGCTGCTGTTTACCCAGTGGGTGCACGGGGTCGACTGGGGGAGCATTCCCCTGGTGCTCTTGGTGCTGTTGCTCATCTCGCTGCTCTCCCAGTTGGTGGGCGTCGCCGCTCTGTTCGCAACCCGCAACAACTCTCTTGCCGAGCGCGTTACCGAGGTATACGGGTTCGGCTCTATCGCGCTTGCCGAGGTGTGGTTTTCTCTGCCCGATGTTGGCTTGTTTGATCTGTTGTCGACGTATGGCAATCCGATTTCCCTCGGCTTGAACGCGATCTTGGCCATCATCACCGGCCAACAGGTGCAACGAGCGATCCTCAGCGTCATCATCCTGTTGGGGGCAACGGCCCTGCTGGGATTGCTGACAGCCCTCCTGGGCAGGAGAAAGCTGGCGTGATCGTCTTTATCTACTCTCTCAAGCGCCTGCTCCGCCGGTCCGGCAATATCATCCTGCTCATTGTGCTGCCCGCGCTGCTCCTGCTGATGCCAGACGCAGGCGAGGCGCAGTGGATGCAGCTTCCGGTGGCGATGCAGCTATTCGGCCTGGGCCTCTGGTTCATCGCCGCGCGGTTGAGCGTCCTTGTGCTGGAGGACCGAAGCAACCGCGTGTTGCTCCGCGTGGCGGTGGCGCCCATCCGCTACAGGACGTACCTCTGGCAGGTGCTCCTCTCGTTCCTGATCCTCCTGACGGCGGTGAACCTCGTCGTGATCGGGGGCACGAGCCTGCGCTACGGCGTGGACCTGGGGCCGTCGGCGGCGTTGTTCGCCCTGCACACCCTGTTCGCCATGGCAGCCACCACGTTTCTGCTGGCCTGGTACTCGCTGGTCCGTGACCGGGAGACGGCCTCGATCGTGGCCGTCGTGCTCATCATCCTGCTGACCATGTTGGGCGGCATGATGTGGCCGATCCAGATCATGCCTACCTGGCTCCAGTACCTGGCCCGAATCCTGCCGACCTACTGGATGGCCGAGGGCCTGCTGGCCATTGGCCATGGCGCGCCGTGGACCCAACTGCTGCTCCCCATGGGGATGCTGCTGGCCATGAGCCTCCTGTTTCTGCTGGCCGGTAGCAGCAAGCGGATCGCCTGAGGGCCGGCGCGCCCTGGATTGCGCGCGGGAGCTGGACTATACTGGCAACGAGAACGCTATCGAGGCCACTGGGAAGCGCCAGACCAGAGGCTGCAACGGGCCCCGCGCCCGGAAAGGATAACAGCATGACAGACGCAACACCGGTCCGTATCGGCATCGTGGGGCTGGGGGGCATCGCCCGTGGGCAGCACATCCCCGGCTATTTGATGAGCGAGGGCGTCGAGCTGACCGCCTTTTGCGATGCCAACGAGGACGTGCTGGCCGACATGGGCGCGCGCTATGGCGTCCCCCATCGGACCACCGACTATCGCGAGCTTGTGGCGCTGGACGAGGTGGACGCCGTGAGCGTGTGCACCTGGCCTGACACCCACCACCCCGTCACTATGGCCGCCATTGAGCAGGGCAAGCACGTGTTCTGCGAAAAGCCTCTGGCTCTGACCTATCCCATGGCAAAAGAGATGTGGCAGGCCGCCGAGGAGGCCAGCCTCGAGACCGCCGTGGGCTTTAGCCACCGGCTGACCCCCGCCGCCCACCTGGCCTATCACCTGATCAACAGCGGCGACCTGGGCACCATTTATCAGGTGGTGGCGGTCTATTCCGTGGGTGGAGGCGACTTTGCGACGCAGCCCATGCGCCCGCGCCTGACCCGCGCCGTCAACGGCGGCGGTCCCCTGTTCGAGCTGGGCGCCCACATGGTGGACATGGTGCGCTGGTGGACCGGCCTCGAGATCACGTCGCTTTGCGCCCAGCACCGCACCTTTGTGCCCCAGCGCCAGTGGCCCGATACGGGCGAGTGGGCCCATGTGGATGTGGAGGACGCCTCCAACTTTGTCGCCGATCTGGAGGGCGGCGCGACGGCGGTGTTCATGCACAGCCGCGCCGTCACGGGCCGCAATTTCGACCAGCGAGTCGAGGTGTACGGCAGCGAGGGCGCCCTGCTCTATGATCAGGCCCGGCCCAACGAGCTGCGGGCCTGCATCGGCGAGGACATGGTGCGCCTGTGCGCCGATTACGGTATCTATGACCCCCGCTGGGGCCAGTACCGCGTCGAAGAGCCCTACCCGGTGATCCCCGCGCCCACCGAGTACCTGGACGCGGTGCCGGGCGCCCGCGCAGGCCGCCCCGTGCGCACGTTGGCGCCCGCCTTTTGCGAGGCGATCCGCGGTCGCCGCCCCTACATCCTCCCCGGTTTCTACGAGGGCATGCGCGTCCAGGAGGTGCTGGACGCCGCCATCCTCTCGGCAGAAGAGCGCCGCTGGGTGGACCTGCCGCTGTAGGGCTGCGAAGCCGAGCAAGAACGGGCTGCCGTCCTATGCGGTGGCCCGTTGCCCACGCATTACCAGGGCAGTGAGAGCCAATATCGTGCCGCGAATCTGCCTGTCGAGAGGTTCTTGGGCGACCACGGGGGGGTCGCCCCTACAATAAACCGCAGCAAACGGCAAAGCTCATCTTTGCCAAGTTTGTCGATCCCCCGAACGCTCCCTGATATTCCGTCGACTGCACCTCTAGTCTGCATCGCGATGCGCCTTGATCCGCCCCTGTGGGCGCGCTATACTGGATGCATAGCGTAACATTATGTTACGCCGCCCGCTGCGAGTTTCGGCTCACGCGGCAGCGGGCCGAGCCTGCCGAGAGGCGGACCAATATCTCTACGGAGGTGGGCCAGCAAGAGATTGAGGAGCGATTTGTGATGTTCTACGATAGCGA
>SKRJ01000134.1 GCA_007118555.1 Anaerolineae bacterium
CACACGGAACCTCTGGCAGGCTAGTATCTCTGCTCGGTGGATAGCACGGACGATCACGGCACAACTTTCAGGCTTGCCGACAAGCTATAGGCGCACATCGCTCAAGACGATGGAGGCCTAGAAAGACAGCGCTCCCATAAGGGCCAGCAGCGCCCCAAGGCACCAGAACGGGATGCTGATCAGGAAACTGGCGACGAAATAGTGCCCCCACACGGCAAACGCCCGGCTGAGGAAGCGAGGGCTCAGCAGGCTGGTGTTGGGGAGCGCCGGCATCTGACGCTCGATATAGTTGCCCTGCTGCTGGACCTGTCGCTGTAGATCCTGCACCTGCATCTCGAGCCTGTCTACCATGCGCTGGATCTCGCGTACCTGATCATAGTTCGGCTGTCCCGTGCTCATCGAGTCCATCTTCTTGCCTCCTGGTAATGCGGCGCTGGGCGATCCCCGGTACTGTGCGCCAGACTAGTCTATTGGTCGCTCCATGTCAAGCATCTCCGGTCATGGTCGCTGCATTGGGCGCGGGACGAATCGAGCGAATGCTTGTAGCGGGCCCAAGCCTACCGTTCCACGTGCAGCGGTTGGATCTTGGCCGCGGGCGTGAGATAGGGCTGGGCGCGCTCCACCCGCAGCATGTTGCTGTCTCGCCAGACCTGGGTCTGCATGCGACCGGCGCGGGTACGGCGGCTCAACTCCTCCAGCACAAACTCGACGGCCTGTTCCTCGTCGACGGCGCCGACGCTGGGGGCGATCACCAGCTTGACGACGGTCTGCCCCTCGAGCTCGCTCTCGACGAACTGATAGTCGGTGGGGCCGCCGCCATAGCGCTCGGGCAGGGCGGTCTCGAGCACGTCCAACAGGGCGCTGCCCATAAAGCTCATGCCCGCCGAGGTGAGCTTCTCATAGCTGCGGATGGTGTGCAGGTGGGTATGCAGCCCGGCGGCGCCCATGGGGCACTCGCACTCGCGCTCGAGGAGCGTGCCATAGTCGCCGGTCTCGACGTTGAGCATCACCTTGTGCATGGGGGCGCCAAACACGGTGACCAGTAGCGCGCCGATGGGCTCGTCCAGGCCTTTGTACTGACGGTCGTCCGCGATCAACGCCACCCGGTCGGTAAGGATGTGCTGATCATCGACAGCCGCCGGGTCGCCACAGGAGAGCCCCATGGTGCCCGCCTCGAGCATGGTGTAGGCCGAGCAGTAGGAGAGGCCGTGCTCCGCAAACAGGGCCACCTTGGCCTCGGTGAGCGGCTCCGAACTGGTGCGCATGGTATGTCCCTGGATGTCCAGGCCCAACTCGCGGGCCACAAGGCAGATGCGGGCGCCCGAGCTCGGGGCCAGGTCCATGTGGATGCGGGTGTCCTGCGTCGTCTGTTCCGCAAGCCAGCGGGCGATGAGGTCGGCCTGATCCATGGTCACATGCTCTGGCAGCGGCACCTGGCGTTTCATGGCCTGGGACACGAGAAAGGTGATCGAGGTGATCACGGCGCCCGAGCGCGACGTGGGCCCCAGGCCCGGCTCGGTCTGGCTGAACCAGCGCACCAGGGGCAGCCCCAGCTTGACGCCCAGCAGGCAGACGTACAGCCCCCCCAGTGCCGGGGGCGCGGGCCGCCAGGTGGCCCAGGGGCGCCGCAAGAGGTCGTGGGCCTGGAAATGCAGATAGCGCGAGGGCTGCATGGCATCGAGCTCGTCCAGGGCGAGCATCAGCCGTGTCCCCTGCGAGCGGCTGGCGCCGGTGGTGCCCATCAACTGGCCGGCGCTGCGCGGCGCATCAAATCGGGAGGCGTCGGTCTCCAGGGTCTGGCTGCCCCGGCGCAGGGGGGCGTTGCCCTTGAACTCGTCCAGCGTCACATAGACGCCCTCATCGCGTAGACGCTGTAGCGCGCTCTCGACGCCATGCTGCTCCACAAGACGGACCACATCCGGCTCGGTGATACCGGCGTTCTGGAACAGCCACATATAGGGGCTATCGGCGTGGTCAAAGATCGCGTGATGCAGCGCCTCGAGAAAGGCGGCCTCGCGACGGGCCACACCGGCCTGCACGGAGGCCACGGGGTCGCTCAGATCGAGGGGGCGCCGCCAATAGTTGCGCAGCCCCTGGGCATAGCGGAATGCCTTGCCGGCATCTTGCAATAGAGTCATACTACCTCACCTGGTGGATGGATCGTTCGATTGGGGGCGTCTCGGGTTCTTGAGGCCGGTCTCTAGCTTGTGGAGGGTCTCGCGACGGGCCCGCGCCGCCAGGGCCCCCTCATGTTTGCGGACAAAGGCCCGGACCGCGTCCGGATCGCACTCGGACAGCTTGCGCAGCGCCCACGACAGGGCCTTGACCACCATGTCATCGCGGTCGGCCAACAGCATCTGGCAGACGGCCAGCGTGCGTGACGCATCGCCATGGCCACCCTGGGTCGGCGTGTTCCACGCCACCGTGCTCACCAGCGCCGCCCGTCGCCACCAGCGATCCTCGCTGTCGGCCCAGCGAGCAATGTCGGCATCGGTGAGCAGGCCGTGGAGCCAGGCGGGTCCCGCGATGGTGCGCGCAAAGGTGTCGACGGCAGCCCAGTCGGCCATCCCCTCGCCCAGGGCGACGATACGCGCCAGGTCCAGCAACCCGAACGCCTCGCCGTGAGCGGCGATCAGCTCATAGGCGACCCAGCGATACCCGTGGTCGTGAAAGAGGGTCTCGGCGACGGCCAGCACCCACGGTCCGGGGCGTTCTCGCCATGCGCGCGAGTAGCGGCGCCGTATCTGACGCACGCTGGGCGTGTCGCGCACCGGCAGCGCCTGCAGGTCCGCCAAAAGGGCCCCGGCGGCCTGGTCGATCTCGGATGTGCTGGCTGTCTCTGGCATCTGATCGGTCTCCTCTGGCGTCCGCATGCGCGACCGGCGCCGACCGGATCGCCCAATTGGGCCCGACATGGTAAAATCGCGCCTGTGAGCAGCGAATCACGTCGACGATCATACCACGAGTGCGGCGGGCTTGCCAGTGAGGTCGCAGCCCGTCGTAAAGTGAGACAGCAGCGGTACCCATGGGCGAGGAGTCGCCCTATCGCAGGGAGAGGCTATTCATGAGACAGTTGATCGCACGGGAACTGTCCGCCGACGAGCTCGATCGGATCTGGGAGATCGATCGCTCCGAGGAGATCGGGGGGTGGTACACGGTGCAGGGCGCCGACCTGCACTATCAACCCGAGCCGCAGTCGTTGGGGGGCTGGCCATCGGGCATTCGCGAGAAATATGCGCCGATCCTGGCAGCCTGTCATGCGCGCGGCGGCTGGTTCCACGGCCTGTTCGACGGAGACCGGCTGATCGGTGTGGCGGTGGTCGACAGCAAGCCGCTGGGCGAGCAGGGCCAGCAGCGCCAGCTCAAGCTTCTCTATGTCGATCGCGCCTATCGTAACGGTGCCCTGGGCAAGCGGCTCTTTGCCGCCGCGGTCGCTCAGGCAAGGCGTTGGGGCGCGCGCCAACTCTATGTTTCGTCGACCCCCTCGGAGAGTACGGTCCGCTTTTATCGGCGCCGTGGCTGTTACCTCAATCCCGAGCCCGACCCGGAGCTGTACGCCCTCGAGCCGCGGGATGTCCACCTGCTATGTGATCTTGGGCTGAGCAACGACGAATGAACAGGGCGGATGGCGGTGCGATCGAGCTCCCGTGCCGGTTCGAGACAGAGCGGCTCTATCTGCGCCGCTATCGCGTCGGTGACGGTCGCTGGTACTATGCCATGGCCGTGCGCAATCGGGCGCATCTGGCCCGCTACGAAGCGGCGAATGCCGCCATGGGCCTGAGCAGCGAGGCGGAGGCGGAAAGCGTTGTGCGCCAGTTTGCCGCCGATTGGGAGGCGCGGAATCACTTTTTCCTGGGGGCGTTCCGCCGCAAAGACGACCTCTTTGTCGCCCAGGTCTATGTGGGGCCGCAGGACCTTGGCCTGCCCAGCTTTGTGATGGGCTACTTTTGCGATGTGGATCAGCAGAGCCACGGGTATGTCACCGAGGCTGTGCGGGGCGCTCTGGGCTGGCTGTTCGAGCACCTGGGCGCTCACCGTGTGACTCTTTACTGCGATGACACCAACGAGCGTAGCGCGCGGGTGGCCGAGCGCTGTGGCTTTTGCCGGGAGGGGCATCTGCGCGAGACCCACCGCCACGGCTGCTACCCCATCAGCGGCGAGTATGTGTATGGGTTGCTGCGTCACGAGTACCTGGATCGTATGATGCCCGATGCAGACGAGGCACCCCAGTGATCGAGCTGCGAGAACTGGCGCATGCCGAGTTGGGCCGCGTGCGAGAGATCGATCGCACAGAGCTTATCGAGGCGATCTACTATCTCGAGGACGGGGCCCTGGTGCGCAAGCCCGAGCGCTATGACATGCGCCGCTGGCCCTCGGGCGCTCTGGACGGTATCGAAGCCTGCTTGATCGATTGCCACGAGCGGGGTGGCTGGTGCGCCGGCGCGTTCGATGGCCAGCGGCTGGTGGGGATCGTGGCCCTGGAGAGTCGTTGGATGGGGGCAGAGCAGGACCAGCTCCAGCTCGTGCTTTTGCATGTGAGCCACGGCTACCGCGATCGGGGGTTGGGCGCTCGTCTCTTTCGAGCGGCTCACGCCATGGCTGCGGAGCGCGGCGCCAGGAGCCTGTACGTCTCGGCCACGCCC
>SKRJ01000433.1 GCA_007118555.1 Anaerolineae bacterium
CAGGCTGCGAGGCAGATCGGGGAAATCGGCGGCACAGTTGGCCGAGATCTCGCCCCCCATCGAGTGCCCGATCAGGTGGGGCGATTCCAACTCCAGCCCGCGGATCAACCCCGCCAGATCGGCGGCAGATTGCCGGGGCCCATAGTCGGGCGCTGGCTTGTCCGAGAGGCCGTGACCGCGGACATCGACCATGATCACGTCATAGTCGGCTTCCAGTGCCCGGGCGGTGCGTCGCCAACACAGCCCATTGTCGGTGGCGCCGTGCGACAGCACGACCGGGGGCTTGCCGCCATCCCCGGTGCGCCAGTAGTGCATGCGAATGCCGTTGGTCTCGACATAGCCCTCTTGCCAAGGCTCCATGTTGCTCTCCTGATCCGTGGGGCGACCTAGCGGGTCGCGAGCCACTGGTTGATGCGTGTCATAAATGCGTCGAACTGGTCGCGCTGGACATTGTGGCCCGCGCCTGCGACATGGACCAACTGCCCCTCCTGCCAGACGCCGGTGGCCTGCACGGCGGCATCCCAGCCGGTGTGGGAATGGCGCTCGGGGTCGCCCACGAGCAGCAGAATGGGGCAGCGAATGGCGCCCAGCGTTTCTTGCCAGGGGCGCTTGGCCTCCGCAAAGAACAGGCGCGCGTTGGGCGAGGCCTGCAGCTTGGACTCGGCCCAGGGCTCGAGCTCGTCGACGTGCCAGTCGGGGTTTTCGGCCCGGCATCGGTCCATCAACTCTTGCATGCTGAGGGTCTGCATCGTGCGCATCGAGGCCTGCATGCTCTCAATGCGCTCGGCCGCCTCCTCGGGCGTTACGGCGTACCGTCCCCCGTTCGAGATGAACCCCGAGTCGATGATCACCAGGCTGCGGGGCAGATCGGAAAAGTCGGCGGCACAGTTGGCCGAGATTTCGCCGCCCATCGAGTGCCCGATCAGGTGAGGCCGCTCCAGCTCCAGCGCCTGAATCAGGCCCGCCAGGTCCGCGGCGGAGACACGGGGCCCATAGCCCTGCTCCGGCTTGTCCGAGTGGCCGTGGCCGCGTGCATCGACCATGATCACGTCATAGTCGGCCTCCAACTCGCGCGCGACCCGGGTCCAACACCGCCCGCTATCGCCTCCGCCGTGGGAGAGCACGACGGGCGGCTTTTCACCGCGGCCTGTGCGCCAATAGTGCATCCGGATGCCGTTGGTCTCGACGTTGGCAGATTGCCACATAAAGCTGCTCCTCTCGTAAGGTTTGCCCGAGTGTAGGTCTGGCGACCGGGGGCGTCAAGTAGAGAGGGAGCCGGGGCAAAAAAAAGAGCCAGCCCTGCGGCACCCTAGCCGCCGGAACTGACCGGTGATTGCGCCGACAACGATGCCGGCCTATGATGTTGACGAACGCGCTCTCGTGGCGCTAGCGAGTGAGCTCGCGGGCACGCTCATACTCTGGCGGGTATTCGACCGTGTCGATCAACAGAGCCGACACAACGAAGTCCAGTGCCCGCCACGCCTTCTGACGAACGTCCGATGCTCGTCGGTTGCGTTTTGGGTTATGCATGTTTCCTCCTTTCTTTTGTTACCCAGCGTACAGTATGCCATCCCAATGTTAACAGACTGTTAACGGCATGTTAAATCCTGGTAATGGCTCGGAGTGAGAGTCCGTACAGCCAGACGGGCCATGCCCATGTCGCACGGCCGGTGTCCTCTCCGCCCCGAGACCCGGCGCCAACGAGCTTAGCGCCGCTGCGTCACTGTGCTATAATAGGGCGAGTAGGATCAAACCCGCACGACAGACGCCAGGCAACAGGCGGGAAGGATGTAGAACACGCGATGGCCACGGCAAGCGTTGACAGAGCCAAGCAGCGCGAGAGCGTTGGATATCAGAATGCGGCGGCGCTGTTTCGCGCGCTGGGACACCCGGTGCGCCTGGAGATTGTGGCGTTGCTGGGGCATGGCGAGGCCTGCGTCTGCCATCTGCAGGCCGCCCTCAAGAGGAGACAGCCCTATATCTCGCAGCAACTCATGGCCCTGCGCGATGCAGGCCTGGTCATCGACCGGCGCGACGGCGCCATGGTGTACTATAGACTGGCTGCCGAGAACACCCAGATGCTTCTGGAGTGGGTACAGGCCGAGATGCGCCGGCAGGGACGGACACCGCCGAGGGAAATGGATCCGGAAGCGTTGGTCGAGGGCTGCCCTTGCCCCCGGTGCTCGCCCTGCTAGAGGCGGCGTTGCGCGTCGTCGCTCTCACCGCGCAGGACGCCGGCCATGTCGGCCACGGCGTCGGGACCGCCCACATTGCCCGGAAACACGACATATACCAGATCGGGCCAGCGTGACTCGGGGCCGAGGCGCCAGATCGGAACCCCCGGAATGGCCTGTCCCATGACCCAGGCGCGACGCACCCCCAGGCCGCAGGTGGCAACATCGGACGAGGTGATGCCTCCCTTGGCGATCACCCAGGCGGGACGCTCCTCCAGGCCCGCGACGATGGACACCAGGCCCTGCGAGATGGTCTGCCCAATGTCCAACGTCGCATCCTTGTTACCGGCTGTGACGCGCTCGCGGCTCGTGTACACCAGGGCGTCTCGCCCGGCCGCGATGGCCTCTTGTGCGGCCTGTTGCACGCGCCCGATCTCCTCCCGGGCCGCGCTCCCCAGCAACGCCCGCACAGAGACCTCGATCGATGTGACATGGTCGCGTTGCGCTGCCGCCTCGATCTGCTCGGTGGTGCGATTCACGTAGGAGCCCACGACGATCAGCCCGCCGCTCTGGCCGTCGGCGGCGCCCAGAGCGTCGCTGGTGAGCAGCGGGGCGGGGGAGAGGCCGCACCGAACCCGCACAAAGGAGGCGGCCGTTCGATAGAGATAGTGGCGCCCCCTGGCCTCACTGGCCAGCAGGCCTGCGACCAGGACCTCCAGGTCGCGGTAGGAGGCGGCGTTGATGGCACACACTTGGCCCGGTGCGAGGGCGTCCAGCCGCTCCTGTACGGCGTCAGGCCCGCCCGAGCGGATCTCTCCCAGGGATATCGAGCATACGTCCTCTTGGGAAAGGCTACCCCCATGCTTTTCGATGGCCCACTGGCGCAGGTTGCTGTTGCGGTAGCCAAAGGTGGCGTCGCGAGCAAACTCGGTCTGGGCAGCGGGCGTCATCCAGGCGCCTTCCTCGACATAATGGACGTCATCGATGGTGTAACGCCCGCCCTCGAGGAAAAAGGGAATCAGCAGCACGGCATCGACGGTGCGGCCCAGGGTCTGCTCGAGGGCCCGGGTCTCCGCCGGATAGTGGCCCCGCAGAGTCGAATCGCTGCGACTGACCACGGCGACCTGGCGGTTGGTGGCAGAGGCGGCCGCGCGCAGATGGGTCGCGATCTCGGCGTTGATGGCCTCGGCCTGAGGTGCGGGCATGCTGCGCGAGTTGGTGAGGATATAGATCACGGCGCCGGGGCGCTCGAGCTCGGCCGTCAGAGTGGCCTCGGACCATTCGGTGAGCACGGGCACATCGTGCACGGTCTGGGTGCCTGTGGGATCGTCGTCCAGCACGATCAGCCGGTCATCGGCGCCGATCTGGGCCTGTATCTCGGGGAGCAGCGGTGTGGGCCACTCGGCAGGCAGTTGCGCAAGCAGGTCGGCCTTGGTGACAGGCATGGCTCTCCTCTGCGATTGCGTCGACAATCGCGCCCTCTGCGGCGGCTAGAGGCTGATAAAGCGGTCCTGGTTCCCGTTGTCGCTGAGGTGGTGCCGATCGTTGAACGAACAGAGCATCGCCCGATCCTTGTTGAGCTGGATGATCGAGAGCGAGGCCGTGTCGACCCGCAGGCGCCGCGAGTAGCCCTGGGGTATCTGTAACGCGACCGAGAGCAGGGCGCGCACCGAGCCGCCATGGCCCACGAGCACGATCTGCTCGTCATCGGGGCGTTGGCGCAGCTCGTCCAGCACGGCGGCCACGCGGTCGGCCACCTCTTCCAGCGTCTCGCCGCCGGGCGGGCACACATCGACGGGCTCGGTCATCCAGGCGGTGGCGCGCTCGGGGTCGTCGCGGCGCAGCTCGTCCATGGTGTGGCCCTCCCAGGCTCCATAGTTCGCCTCGCACAGGCGCGGCTCGATCTGTACGGGCAGGCCATGCGGTGCGGCAATGATCTCGGCAGTGGCCCTGGCGCGGCCCAGGTTGCTGGCATAGATGACGTCGAGCTTTTCCGTAGCCAGGCGCTCACTCAGGGCCCTGGCTTGGGCGAGGCCCACCTGGTTCAGTTCGATCTCGCTATGGCCCTGTATGCGGCCCTGGCGGTTCCAGTCGGTCAATCCGTGGCGTACGAGCAAAAGACGAGGCAAGAGACTCCCCCCTGGTAATGCGTGTTTTTCTGGCATGTGGACGCAACTCGTGCGTACACCATAGAGTGTACCCAGCCCAGGGGTTGGGTCAAACGGTAAGCACGACCCGACTCGGATGTATGCCGCGGTGCGATGCGCTACTTGAGGCGACGGGCAATCAGCGAGATGCCCAGCATGGTGCCGGCTACCAGCGCAACCAGCGTATGGAACATCCGCCGGGCGCGCGTCAGATCCTCCAACCGCGGTTCGCGTTCGCCTGCGCCCACTACCACGTCATGGTCATCCGCGAGCTCGATACCCAGAGCGCCTGCCAGGGCGCTGCG
>SKRJ01000196.1 GCA_007118555.1 Anaerolineae bacterium
AACACCGGCTATGTCGAGGTCATCACGCTCCAGTACAACATGCTGGATCGCCAGCTCGAGGAGGGCATTGCGCTGGCCCACGAGCGGGGCATCGGGGTCGTCGTGATGGGTCCGGTGGCCGGCGGCCGGTTGGGCGTCGATAGCGACGTGCTCAAGGCGCTGGTGCCCGGCGTCGAGCAGGTGCCCGAGCTGGCGCTGCGCTTTGTGCTCTCCAACCCGAACGTGTCGGTGGCCCTCTCTGGCATGAGCACCATGCAGCATGTGCAGGAGAACGTGGCCGTCGCATCGGACGGCCGGGCCCTGACCGAGGAGGATCTGGCTACCATCGAGGCCCAGATGGCCCGGCTCAAGGCCATGGCCGATCTCTACTGCACCGGCTGCGAATACTGCCTGCCCTGTCCCCAGGGCGTCAACATCCCGCACATCTTTGGCAAGTACAACGAGGCGCGGGTCTATGGCCTGTGGGACGCGGCCCGTGAGGCGTATCAGGCCTGGACACGGGTCTCGGGCGAGCGGGCCGACGCCTGCGTCGAGTGCGCGCTGTGCGAGGAAAAGTGCCCGCAGCATATCCCCATCCGCGAGCAGCTCAAAGAAGCGCACCAGGCGCTCATGGAGGAGTAGGGGAGAGAGACCGTTTGCCATGCAGAGGGCGCTCGCGCGGGACTTGACCCACCCAGCGCCCTTGCAGCCCTACGGCTATGCCTCGCTGCGCGCGATCGCCGCCACCGTCGCGCCCGTCACCGCGATCAGGTCATCCACCGCCAGGCGCAGGTTGATGCCCCGTTGGCCGGCGCTCACCACCAGCCAGTCGGCGTTGTGGGCGCTGGCGTCCAGGTAGACGGGCCAGCGCTTGTGCAGCAGGGCCAGCGGCGAGATGCCGCCCACAAGCAGTCCCGTCGCGGACTCGGCCTCGCGTTGGGTCGCCATGCGCAGCTTTTTCTCGTCTGCAACCGCGGCCAACGCCTTGAGGTCCAGCTCGCTGTCGCCCGGGATGATGGCCAGCAGCGGGCGGGGGCGCGCGCCGCTGGTAGGCATGGCTACCAGGGTCTTGAACACGCGCTCGCTCGGCAGGCTCAAGGCCTCTGCCACCCCCTGGGCCGAGTGAATCTCGGGCCCAAAGGTGAGCGCCTCATAGGGGACGTCCCGGCTGTCCAGGTGACGCATCGCGTTGGTGGTTGCTGCCTTGCGAGCCATGCTCTCTCTCAGGCCTCGGGCGCGGCGTCGTCTGGCGTGGTCTCGTCCCCATCGGAGGGGGTATCGTCCTCGCTGTCGGGCGACTCTGTCTCAGAGGGTTGCGAGGTGGCCTCCGTCCGCGGCTCTTGGATCTCGGCGGTCACGTCCTCTGTCTCCGGGGGCTCGGGTTCTTTTGCGGACGATGACGGCCCTGCCTCTACGGGGCTGGCCTCACTCTCGACAGGCTCTGGGGCGGTGTCGTCAGCCTCGTCTGCGCCCTCCGGGGGCATGGAGGGCACCCTGGCGAGGGGATCATCCAGAGCGCGGCGCACCGCTCCGGCCAGCTCCTCCAGCGAGAACGGTTTGCCCAGCCAGTGATAAGGGCCGTGCATGGCGGCCTTTTCGCGCACCACCTCGTCGGCATAGCCCGACATGTAGAGCACTTTGGCGTCGCCGCAGGGGCCAACCAACTGCCGCACCGTGTCAGGACCGTTCATGTCCGGCATGACCACATCCACCAGAATCAGGTCCACCGCCTCGGTGAGCGACAGGCTCAGAGCCAGGGCCTCGCGCGCATTGGCGGCCGCGTGCACTGTATAGCCCAGCATGGTCAGCAGGCGCACCACCAGGGCGCGCACCTCTTTTTCATCCTCGATCACCACCACGGTTTCGTCGCCCCGCAGGGCCGACGACTTGAGCGACTGGGTCGCGACCTCACGATTCTCATGGTTCACAATGGGCACATAGAGTGATACCGTGGTGCCCCGACCCTCGCGGCTGAACACGGTGATGCCACCGTCCAGCTCTTGCACGATGCCGTACACCGTCGCCAGGCCGAGCCCCGTGCCGCGCCCCGTCTCTTTGGTGCTGAAAAAGGGCTCAAAGAGATGGTCCTGCACCTGGCGCGACATGCCCACCCCCGTGTCACGCACCGTGAGCCGGGCATAGTCGCCGGGCCCTGCCGGCAGGTAGCTCATGGCCAACGGCCTCTCCAGGTGTACCGGCTCTACAGTAAGGGTGAGCTTGCCGCCGCCGGGCATCGCGTCTCGGGCGTTGGTGGCCAGGTTCATCAGCGCCTGCTCGATCTGGGCAGGATCGGCCAGTACAGGCGTCGGTTCGCGATGGAGCTTGACCGTGAGCTTGACATCCTCGCCCAGCACGCGGCTCATCAACTGGGCGGCGCTATCCACGGCCTGGTTCAGGTCCATCGTCACCTGGTGCACCGGCTGTCGGCGGCTAAAGGTCAGGAGCTGGTTGGTGAGCTCGGCGGCTCGCTGCCCCGATTGGCGGATCTGCTGCAGGTCGGCATACAGGGGATGATCCTTGTCGGCCGACGACAGAGCCATCTCGGCGCACCCGTTGATGACCATGAGCAGATTGTTGAAACTGTGTGCAATGCCGCCCGCCATCTGTCCGATGGCCTCCAGCTTGCTGGCCTGGCGCAGATGCGTCTCCAGCCGGCGCATCGCCGTCACATCCTCGATGATCGCCTGTACCCCTTCGATGCTGCTGCCATTGGCGCGGATGGGCGCCAGGTGATAACGAAACTGCCTCGGCTGCTTGTCCGTCTCTCGCCAGGTGCCTTCCGATACCACGATCTCGCCGTCCTCGAGGCAGCGCCGCATGTCACGGGCCAGCGGCATCTCGGGGCCGCCCAGGATCACCAAGCTCAGCCCGACCAATCCGTCCAACGAGGGTACATCCAGGATCTGGAGCATCATGGCATTGGCGTCGAGAATCCGCCCGTGTCGATCCAGCGTCATGATGCCGATGGGGGCATTTTCCTGCAACAGGCGATGGCGCTCCTCGCTCTCGCGCAGGGCGGCCACCACTTGCTTGTGCTCGGTGATGTCGACGGCAAAGCCCAGCAGGGCATCGGGGCTATCGGGCAGGTCAATGGGGGTCTTGAGCGTGTGGAACCAGCGCTCTTCGCCGTCAGGCAGGGTGAATCGCTCTTCAAAGCTCTGCTCGCTGTTGGTCTCGAACACGATGCGGTCCGAGTCCTGCATCGCTCCCATATCATCGGTCATGAGGCCGGTTCCGCTCTGCGCCAACTCCAGATCGTTCTTGCCCAGGATCTCTTCGGCGCTGAGCCCATAGAGCTTTTCGACGCTCTGGTTCACCAGGACATAGCGGCCCTCACGGTCCTTGGCAAAGATGAACCCGGGACTGGCATCGATGGCCTGTTGCAGAAAAGCCTGGCTTTCTTGCACAGCGCGCTCCATCCTCACCCGGTCGCTCACGTCAATGGCGATGCCCAGCACCCAGCGCTCGCCCCCGGGGGTGGTAAAGCCTACCTTGCTCGTGCGGTACCAGCCCTGCTCCCCATTGGGCAGCGTAAAGGGATGATCGAGCTGCACCCGGCGTTCCTGTCCGCTCAGGATCACCTCGTCGCTCTCGTAAAAGGGCTCGACTTCGACCTGTGCGCGTCCCTGTTCTTTGGCGAGCTCCAACTCGGTGCGCCCGAGCATCATGTTCACGGGGAGTCCATAGGCGGCCGCCGCAGCGCGGTTGACCAGCACAAACCGGGCCTCGCTGTTCTTGAGGAACATGCCCTCGGGCACGGCATTGATCAGCCGCGCCAAAAACGCCTGCTGATCCTGTAGAGCAGTTCTGTCCGCGACATAATCGACCTTTGGATGGAACGACATAAGTCTCCTCCCCCGCGCGCTCATCTCCTCGCAGTATATACCATTATCCGCAAGATGCGCCAGTCTGCGCGCATATGTAACGCCATGCAGGCCGAGGAGATGCGTGCCCAAGGCTCGCCCGAGGGCCATGGTTGACATTCCGGCCTGTTGGGGATATAATTCAAAAAGTTGAATATATCAGTCCTTGTGGCTCGCGCCGCGAGGCAGGATGTAGGGGGGCTGATGGCAGTCTGGAGTGCGGTGCTGGGTATGCTACAGGGTGGGTTTGGCAGCCTGGCCGCCTATTTGGCGGCTCACGTGCTGCTCTGCCTGTTCCCTGCGTTTTTGATCGCCGGGGCGCTCACGGCGCTGGTCCCGCAGGAGAGCATCACCCGCTATCTGGGGCGCTCGGCCAAAAAGTGGGTCTCTTATCCGGTGGCGGCCCTGGGCGGCTTTGTGCTGGCCGTCTGCTCCTGCACCATCATGCCCCTCTTTGCCGGCATCTACAAGCGCGGGGCCGGCATCGGGCCTGCCATCACCTTTCTCTTTGTCGGCCCCGCCATTTGCATCCTGGGCCTATCCTACACGGGCGTGGCCCTGGGCATGGACATTGCCATCGCGCGCCTCGTTCTCGCCATCCTCTTTGGCCTCGGCCTGGGCCTGATCATGGCGCTCTTGTTTCGCCGGCAGGACCGCGAGCATGCCGACGCAAGGGCGGGTGCGTTTGTCGGACAGGGCGTATTCGAAGGGCGCGTGGGTCTGTTTTTGGTGCTTTTCTTGGCTTTGCTGCTGGTGGGCACGTTTCAGGTGGGGATGCTCTCG